>CBIHOP010000020.1:0-18947 GCA_966211385.1 uncultured Bacteriovorax sp. | reverse complement strand
GGAATAATAATTGGCCAGAGTTGCTTCGGGAAATTGCTTTTTGATTTTTTCCACTAAGTCGTTTTCTGAAAGAGGACGCGTCGTTTGTGGTGTTACAGAGACAAGTTTCGAATAAAGTATTTTGTCGAGTTGAGGTTTAAATAAATAAACACTTCCGGACAAAGAAAGAATGATGAGAAAAGGAAGGACGATAAGCCCAGCATAAAAGTGGACTCGCCAAATAAAGGCATAGAGGTTATTTTTCATGTTGAAAACTTTATCAGTCTTTAGATGGTTTGGCTAAATTTTACCGTCGGTGTTTTTCTTCTTAAGTGATAATCGAAACTCATGGCAACATTTCTCATGAAGGGCTTCCCTTGTTCTGAGATGTGTAAAGTGTTTTGATCAAAATTGAGAAGCCCATCGGCCGCAAAGTTTTTTAATTCTTGTTGAATGGCGTCCCAATCTGGAATGCGTTTGCTGTCAAAGCGCACACTGCCACTGCACATAAGTTGAAGGATGATTTCCTGAATAAGTAGATCTTCTTCTGTATGAGTATGTCCGCTTGCGATGGGGAGACGACCTTCTAAAACTTTCTTTTTATAATGATCAATATTTTTTTCGTTTTGAACGAAGCTTCCCGACGAATCAGAAATGGAAGTTGGTCCAAGTCCGATCAACACTTTGGATTTTTTATCTACATAACCCATAAAGTTTCTGTGTAGTTTATTTTCTTTTTTTGCTTTCGCCAGATAACTCTCTGGTAGAGCGAAGTGATCCATTCCAATGTCATCGTATCCATAACTCTTCAGAATTTTCTTTCCCGATTCATAGAGTTCTCTTTTCAAAGTGGGAGAAGGAAGATCTTCTTCTTTGATGAGACGTTGGTTTTTAATTCTATCGGGAAGGTGAGCGTAAGCATAGAAGGCTATCAGATCAGGTTTCAATCTCGAGACTATTTCAATTGTCGTAGAAATTGTTTTTAGGTTTTGTTTTGGAAGTCCATAAATGAGATCGAAGTTGATGGATGAAAAATTAAGTTCACGAAGTTTTTTAACTAGTTTTTCAACCATCTCAACTGACTGTTCACGATTGATGGCATTTTGTACAAAAGGATCAAAATCCTGAATCCCGAGAGAGACGCGCTTGATGCCCATTTCAACGAGCACTTCAAGATGCTCATCCTGACAAGTTCTAGGATCAATTTCAATTGAACCAATGAATGATGTCGTTTTTTCTTTTGTCAGCTCCTGAATAAGTATTTTTAGATTTTTCGGAGAAAGAAATGTTGGAGTTCCTCCTCCAAAATGAAGCGAATTAATTTTAGGAGTAAAGCCAAGCTTTTCTCGATAGAGTGACCACTCTTTAAGAACCATTTGTAGGTAGGGATCTTCGACGTCGTGATTTTTTGTGATCGTCCTGTTGCATCCACAATAGAAACAAAGTTTTTCGCAATAAGGGACGTGCACGTAGAGATCAACTCCTTCATCGGCCGAATAGTTCATCTTTATATGCTGAATCCACTTCTGTTCATCAGGAGCATTATTCCAGTAGGGAACTGGCGGGTAGCTCGTATAACGAGGACCAGGTCGGTTATATTTTTCAATCAAATTTGTCGGTGATTTGTTTGCATTTTCCATGGTCTCATTATGGGTAAAAAATGATTAAAAAAACCTGATTTAGGTCACAGTGGGAGCTGTCTTTGTGCAGGAATCCACCAAAACGAGGCAGTCATTTTTGCCTCTTTTGAGAGGAAAATGAGCAAGTTTAGTAATTGTACCGTGTCCCGAACTTAATGATGCCAAATATTTCGGACACTTTAGCTTTAGACGCTTGAATTTAGAGCTTTTCCTCAATATTAAAAATTTCTACTTGCGATAAAATAGCTACATGAAAATAAAACTAAAAATCCTAAGTCTTTTTGCACTTGTTATGATCTCTTTAAACTTCTTCAGCTATTCGACTTTAAATGCTGCCGAAGTTCCTTTTTCTTCACTCGAAGAATTTATTAAATGGGAGAGAGATCTAAAGCTCAATGCCAGATTTCATAAAGATTATAAAGTGCCGGATTACTTTCGTATTGCACTTAAAAATTCTGATCCTGAAAGTGCATACTATAGATATCTTTTCTTAACTGATAACCCTAAATACATCGAAGATTACGCTAACATTCATAAAGGACAGCTGAGCGCTTTTCCAACCAATGGAAGCACGATTATTAAAAGTAAGTACGATAACATGCCTCCGGAAATCGCGGAATATTACAAAAATAATCCGAACGAACTACTGGCCGCAGAAGGATTTGGTTTTGATCCCGTTCTCGCAAGAAAAGTTTATACAGGTGAAATTAGTCTTCCTTATGGCGTGAACAAAACAGAGTGGCTGCGTTCTCATGCTTGGACACCTAATGGAATTGTTGAAAAAAATAACGTCGTTGCTTATGCTCAAGCCGGATATGATGGTTACAATCTAAGAACTAGCGGTGAAGTACCAAATGAACAGGCCCGCGGAAATTATGAACTCCTGAAAAAATACATCAAAGACATGGAGATCATCAGCAAGAAGGCTCAAGTTATTCGCGACTCCATTGCGCTCTCTCTGCAAACTGGAACGAATGGAGCGGCATCAATTGATTGTTCTTCTGGTGATGTGCCAAGTAGATTTAAAGGACGTTGTGCTGAACTTTCAGTTCTTATAAAAGCTTTTAAAGATCTTGAAGCGAATTGTGAAAAATTGCGTTCACTGATTAGTGCAGTAGATGATCAAGTTAAAATTCCTGGCAATCCTTCATCAGCGGCCATTAATAAAGTTGTGAATAAAGGATCAGTTGATATTTTTGCAGCTGAAAAAGAAGCAGCAGATTGTACGGCACCATCGCAAAAAGGATGGAAGTGTTTAAAGACAACGATCAAAACTCTTGAAGGTAAAGAATATAAAATCTCTCTTAAATTTAATCGTCCTAACCAAAAATCTGTAGGTACAATTTTCTACGGTGTTGGTGGCAACGGTATGAGCGACATGCTTGAAGATGTTTCTCAAAAAAATCTTCTCAATCAGTTAGCTGAACAAAATCAAATCAGAACGATCATGCTTGAGATGCTGGAAAAAGATGAAGGTTTCGAACTAGGTGGTGGTTACTGGATTCATGGCGGTGGTTATCTAACACTTTCGCAAATATTCATGGCGGTTTGGGAAGTTGTTGTTAAAAAAGGTCTCGCTCACGGTGATTTCACAAACTATTACGGTGGAAGTAACGGAACAATGTTAGTTGCTTCAGCGATGGCAAAATACAATGCTGATGTTTTCTTTGATAGAGTGCTGTTTGGAATCGGGCCTTTCCTGCCAGATTTAGCTTCGGCCTGTGATCCAAATTCTAAAGCAAGTTTTAAATTGAATAACGAAGCACAAGACAAGTGGGTTCAGACTCTGTTGGGTGCCTGGAACTATAAAGACCAGAATAAAAAAGTTTGTGACAATATAAAAGTCGAAGATAGAACATCTATCCTTAAAGATGGAAAAAAAGATTATCCGAATACCATCATCCACGTTGTTGTGGGAGCAAAAGAAGACACTGAAGGATTTGGTCCTTGGTTTAATGCTTCGAACTTAGAATGGTATAACAGCATTACTGCTAAATCTAAAGACAGACTTATAAGACCAAATATTGGTCACGATAATTCACCGGAAGACATGCTCAGAATTTTAAAACTTGCACCTAACGAAACGCCTGACAAAACTCTTGAGCAATGTGTGACTGGTAGAAAAGAAGTTGATGGCAAAATGGTAGAGTTCAGCTGTGGATGTAATCTCGTCATCCCAGGAAGTGTTTTTCAAGCTGATGGTTGCTATCACAAGCCACTCTAAAATGATTTAACAACTTGGTAACGTGGTCGGCATGGGGCAGTTAACATCCAAAGTTAGCGGCTCCAGAACCGTATCATTAGTTGCTGGCCCAAAATTATTCGACCAATAACTTCGATACATTCCATTTCCAGTCATGTTTCCAATTCCAATACTCACATGCAAAGGTCTTAGCATATTTGTGTTGTGTCCGGGGGAATTCTTCCACTGACAAAAAGTAGAATTGGCCGTTACATTTCCGGCCGCAATGTTTTCTGCCCAGGCAGGATAACCAAAGCTTAATGCACGCTCCGAAAACGTTCGCCCGTTTGGTTCCGTATGCGAGAAATAATTATTTGTGATCATATCGAGTGCGTGCCATCGCGCAGAGATAACTCCTTTTTGTGAAACAACAACTGTGCTCAACTGATGGGCCTTGCGATAGAGATTAAGCATAGTCACAAAGCGGGCTTCTTCGCATCTTAGTTTGAATGCCTCAGCGGTCGGCGTTTCTTCAGTGGTTTGTTCCGCCACTTCAGTAGGCGCAGAGTTTTCATCTTGTTGTGTATGAGGTGCTGTCGTTTCTGTCTCTGTCTCTTCCGGTTTATTGGTGTTGGTTTCTGTTTCAGGCGTGCAGGCCGAAAAAAGGAGTAAACCGAGAAGAGCGAAAGATTTGCTTTTTGATTTATTCATGCACTAAGTGTAATGCGCGAACGAATTCAATATAAGTCACCACATGCTCGGATGTTTCGCATCAGTCTTGTTTAGTTTTTAGTGTTTAGCTTTTAGTGTTTAGCGACACGAAAAGTGTGTTGGAACGTTTTGAAAAAGAGGAGGATGGCTAATGTAAGCATGATTGCACTGTAACCTAGATGATGTAAATAATTTTCAGGCAGAAGGACTGCGCTTACTCTGGTTGCTCCTGAGAGAATAATGAAAGCTGAAATAAAATAAATTGCTTTTCTATTCTCTAAACTTTTATCTCCTGGTCCATGAGATTGCAGAACTCGCATGGAAATCAATAAAGTGAGGAGGAGAGTCCCACTGAAAAAGAAAGCGTGCGAGGCATGGATATCTCCATCGAACCAAAAAAGTTTAAGAATGAAACTTAAAATGATCAGCCAACATGAAATCCAGATATTCGTCGTCAATGCCGTTTTCTCTATGGGCAGTTTATGTAGACTCCAATATTTAAAAGCTATCACGCAAACAACAAGCGTTCTTATTAATAAAGCAATTTGTCCTTGAAGAAAAAAACTCACGACAAAAGAAATCATCAGAACCCAAAAAAGAAGAGGTACTGTCTTTAAAAATGTAAGATTGGTTTCGTATCGTTTTCTTTGTGTCTGAACGATTTCTATATGACCGAGTATTCCTGGTACGAGTCGACTGCCTACACCTAGTATGAGAGCAGCGATAGCACCTTCATAATGCATGTATTTGTAGGCTTCACTTCCTGTAAGAGCATGAGATAAAGCGGAGAATAACCACAGCCCCATTCCTACAAAAAGAAAGACGAATGAGTAAGGTGGATTCGTCGATCGTTTTTGAATACGTCTGAATAAAAAAGTTAGGATTATAGCGGCCTGGAGTGCTGATACACATGCAGTCCAGCGATCTAAATTCAGATAAGCGAACATAACACCGACTGCAGTAACAACAGCAAAGGGAAGTGATTCGATTGTTTTAGTCGGTTCTGTTCCTGAAAACTTGGGAACGGCCGTCATCAGAAATCCCGCGATGAAAGAAGCGGAAAAACCATTCAGCATCAGATATCGATGGGCGAGCACTGGATATGTTGCTTCCGTAAAAATTTGTGGAACCCAAATGAGCGTTCCCCAGAGGAGATAAAAAAGTCCTAATAAGAAAAAATTGCGGTAGGGTTCTTTCTTCATAACATGAGCTTATCGTTAAGCGTGGACTTATTCCATGATGTTAATCAGTTTCGCTGTCTTTCTTCTATAATAATGTGTTGAATACTATATTTAGCACTGAGGCGATCACGGTAGTAATCGCTACCTTTTAACTCAGAGTTAAAAATGATTATTTCGCAAGCGTGAGCGTTGGGCGCTATTCTCCAGATATGGAGATCACTCACGACAGCACCTTCTTCTTTTTCAAGAAAATCTTTTACCTCTTTTTCACTGATTAATTTTGCACTTCCATCCAGAAGTTCCCACAACGTCGCTTTACATAATCCATACGCCCACTTCAGGATCACAATAGAACCTAAAATACCAATGACAGGATCGGCCCATGTCCAACCTAAATACTTGCCACAAAGAAGGGCACCGATAGCAAGAACGGATGTGAAAGCATCAGCTATAACGTGTATCAAAGCACTTTGATGATTGTGATCGTGAACATGCTTGTGATCGTGATCGTCGTGACGATGTTCATGATCATGATGATCGTGGGCATTCATCAGAAGAAGAGCGCTCACGAGGTTCACAACGAAACCAATCACTGAAACCCAGATGGCCATTTCAAAATTAATTGTTTTTGGATTGAAATATCTTTCAATAGATTCAACGCCCATGAAGAGAGCAACAATACCTAAGAGGAGTGCGCTCGTGTAACCGCCTAATGGAATAAGTTTTCCTGAACCGAAAGAAAATTTCGCATTCATTTTTTGTGAACGTGCCAGTCGATAGGCGACGAGTGAAATTCCAAGGGCACCAACGTGGCTGCCCATGTGCCAGCCGTCAGCGAGCAAGGCCATTGAGCCCGTTACATAACCATAAAAAATTTCAAACACCATGGTGATGAACGTTAAGATGACTACAAAGAGAGTCTTCTTTTCATTGGCACCAATTTTACTATCTTGAATGACGTAGTCGTGATCATGTGTGTGTTGTTCGATTGACATGTTTTCCTTCTATTTCCAGTATGTCTTCATAAGTTTGATGAGTTCAAGTGCAGATTTGTCACTCGCACTTTTGGGATTATTCATATCACTCATCACATGTTCTTTAATATGGGCTTCGATTAATTCTCCGATCAATCCGTTAAGACCTCCACGACTAGCAGTTAGCGTTTGAAGAACACTGTAGCAGTCGATTCCTTCTTCTAATCCACGCTCGACGGCATCGAGCTGACCTTTAATACGACGTATGCGGGTGATGATTTTCTTTTTTGCTTCTAATACATGCGCCATTGAACGTCTCCTTACTATACCCCAGTATAGTATGGTTCAAAGGGGAAAGCAAGGCAAAGCGTCACTTTTGACAAGACCTAAAGTCTTCTAATGACTATGACAAACTGTTTCTTTTGGATAAAGTGCTAATCGATCAGCTAATGGAAGAGGGAGTTTTTGCATCTCCACAGATTTTTTGATGATGGCATGGTTAAGGATCGAATCAAAAGGAGTGAATTTATCATTTATAAGACCTGAATATTCGCTATCAAGATCGAATAAAGAAGAGGGAGTCTGACAATTGTAATCAAATTGTTTGAGATCAATAATTCTTTGGAGGTTCAGTTTAGCAGTCGTCCTGAAGTTTATTGTTCGCTCTGAAAGATTATAGATGATTTGCCAGCGGTTGGTCTCAGGTCCTCCAACATCCTGAAGAATGTTGAACACGTATTGAATAGGATTTTTAGCATCATCAATAAACTTAGCTTTGTAATTACCTCTTACAAATCGATCAAGAGAATCGCTAGAACCCATGTTTATTGGTTTTGTTCCGCCGAAGCCCACATGTTCGCGAGCAAAGATTAGATGATCATCATACGTGCTGTTGGCCAATCCGGAAATTTCTAAATCTTCCCCGGAATGCGTGACAAGTTTTCCGTCTATAAACTCAATCGTCATGCAGTTTTTAATATCACAAGTGAAGTAATGTAATTTAGATCCCACAGGAGCGAGTCGTATGTTCGGTAAATCTGCTTCAAGTTTTTCGATCGATGAATAATTGTCGAGTAAATATTGAATGAATTGTAGTTCGTTAAAAGAGGGGCGTGTATCAGCAGCAGGAAATACACTCGACTTAAGTTCCAGAGCATCGACCATCATTCCAGCCTCATTCATGCCACCAGTTGGAAACTCTTTACCGAATTGATTGAACGTTACACTTCCATATTTTGACGTCCAAATTGTTGCGACATCAGTAGGGAGCAAGCGAAGGCCTGTTTTGGTTACATTTCTTTTGTTAGTAAAAATCAACCCGTGACCATAGGACCAGTCAAAAGTTCTCCCAACCCAATGTTGATTCTTAGGATAAAGAGAAAAAATCGTACATGTGAACGCTGTTTGAATCGAAAAAATGATCATCGTCAGTGTTGTAAGAATTTGTTTCATAACTACCCCCATGATTAATTTAGGAAGGAAGGCTTAAAGAGCAAATCTGCTACGCGCAAACGTTGATTCAAAAGATGACAATGGTAAAAAACTTTGTAACGCTTATGAGATGAAAATAAAATACATAGCATTAGCGTTTACATTCTTATTGTCACTCGATGGTTTTTCAGCAGAAAAATTAAGAAGCTACCAGGTTTCTGTCAATCCACTGCGAATGAATCAAATTGCTACACAGTTTGAAGTTGTCAAAAAACTTCCGAAAGGTTTTGAAGTCTATGTGCAGGAAGAGCGTGTTGCCGAATTTTTAAAACTCGCCCCATCTGCAAAACTGCTCGAATATAAGGTCAATGATTTTTCCGAAACAAAAGGTCTTAATCAATATAGAAAATACGCTGATGTTGAAAGTGATCTAAAAAAAATCGCCGAGACATATCCTCAGATTGCTACACTTCAAACTTATGGAGTGAGTAAGCAAGGTCGCAATCTTTATGTGCTTAAGTTGTCAACAGGTGGAGAGAATAAACCACGCTTGATGGTGACAGCAGCTACTCACGGTGATGAGCTCATCACGACAGAAGTTTTATTTGCGCTCACTCAGGAATTACTTACTGGTTTTAATAAAGACTCGCGTTTAACAAAAATTTTAAATGCACGCGACATTTATATAGTTCCAGTTGTCAGCCCGGATAGTTTTGAAGTACGCGAACGTTATGTGCAGGGAAAAGATCCTAACCGCAGTTACCCGTGGCCGGATAAGCCAGAAAATCCAAGTGTCGATGTTATTCAGGCGATGATGGATTTCACTAATAGTATGAAATTTACGGGATCACTTGATCTCCATGCATATGGAAGATTGGTTATGTATCCGTGGGGCTACACTCGTAAAGCCCCACCAGCAAACGACGTTACGGGGTTCAAAGATATTGTTCAAACAATGGCCAAAGACAATCAATATGAAGCAGGACAAATTTCGACGACGATTTATGTAGCAGCGGGGAGTAGTGCTGACTATTTTTATTGGAAGACTGGAACTCGAGCGATTGCAGCCGAACTAGGTCGCGATAAAGTTCCTGCTTACAGTAAAATCCCAGCTATCGTAAATGAATCTCGAGAAATGGTTTGGAGCTTCTTAGAGTATTTTAACTAAGCAACCATCATTCCCAGCTTGATCGCCATGATCATCAAAACGATCCAACTGAGTCCGTATAAACTCATTCTTTGAATGATTTTATTTGTAGTGAGATGAATCACACTGTGAAGAGCTCTCAAAACGAAATACGACCATGCAAGTGTGAGCATGACATGATCAACGTTTTGAGTGATTAAAGAAAAGGCACACACTGTATAGAAGAGCACAGGAACTTCAAAGAGATTTGAAAAATTTCTTTCTGCCTGAACTTGTTTAGATGGAATTTGTGTCGGCATATTGTATGTCTTGAAATAGCGAAAATCGACCTGCCCAGATTTGATTCCCTTCACTCTTAAGACGAACATTCTTACGAGTACAATTGCTGTCAAAATGATCATTGCGAGCACTGGATAATAAATAAGATTTGGATTCATAGACCCTCAACTATTTTAAATTTTAGATTTTTTATCTGACGATAATGATTTCATAACATCTTATTGTTTGGCCATAATCTTGTTTAATTCACCACTTATCTCTAAATTATTTTGGTTTGAAGGATTCTTCACACAATAGTCGTAATCGAAATCGATTTTTATTCCGAATCTTAAGACAAGTTCAACGAGAGAAAGTTTATGAATAAAATTTTTAGTTCAGAAAGAGATGATTCAACAGAAGATCTAAAACATCTCTACCTCATTTCCACCGATCTTATGTGTGTGGCAGGTGCAGATGGTATGTTTCAAAGAGTGAATCCTGCTTTTGAAAACATATTAGGGTATTCATACAAAGAACTTTTAGCGCGACCAATATTTGATTTTATTCATCCGGATGATCGTGAACATTCTCGTGAGGCCATTGCCAAAGTTGTGGCCGGTGAGACGCTTATTGCGTGTGAAAATCGGTATCAGAAAAAAGACGGGAGCTTCGTTTGGATTTCCTGGAATGGTAAAGGAATAGGTGAAAGAGTTTATTGTGTAGGACGGGATATTTCGCAAACCAAAGAGACGGAACATCAGTTGATGCTTGAATCGGCAAAACTTTGTACCTTAGGCGAAATGGCCTTGGGAATTGGACATGAAATAAAAAATCCTGTCACCATCATTCATATGCTCGCCAATAAAATGAAAAAACAAATTCAACATCAAAATTTGGAACCGGCCGATTTGAATAAAGTGGCATGTAAAATTGAACAAGCTTCCCTTCGCATCGATAAGATTGTTAATGGACTTAAAACGCTTGCTCGAAATGGAGTGGGCGATCCTTTTATTGCTCAAGATCTCCATGTCATGGTTAACGATATGATTGAAGTTTTTCAGGACCAACTAAAAAAGAATAATATTTCTTTTGAATCGATTCTTTCAAACGAAGATCTCATTATTGATTGTAGAAGCTCACAAGTTGCTCAGGTCATTCTTAATCTTATAAGCAACAGTTGTGATGCCATCAAGCATACAGATGAACGCTGGATTAAACTCGAAACAAAAGCATGCAAGGATTACGTTACATTAAGTATCACGGATAGTGGTAAAGGGATTCCTGTTCAACTTCAGCAAAAGATCTTCGAATCTTTTTATACGTCGAAAGCAGCAGGTGAAGGAACGGGACTTGGATTATCTATTTCTAAGAAAATCATAGAATCTCATAACGGAACATTAGAGCTGGATTCGTCATCTCCAAATACAAAATTTGTGATTACCTTTAAGCGGCACAAGGACTGTTTAGCCGCTTAAGCAATTTTCAAAAAACGACTATGCTGAATAAGTCCGTTGCATTGTTCAGCGTTTATTGGGGTTGTCAGGAAAGAGAGATATCCTAGTGTCATCCATTTTATTTTTTCTTCTCTAGAAAGTTCCTTTTTTGTGAGCAGAAAAAAATCGGTAGTAGTAAAAATCTTTTCCACGCTCGCCATGATGATAAAGTTTTGGGCAAATTGAGCATCATCACCACAGACAATTACATTTTGAATCTTCTCTTTTTTTAGAAGCTCCAGCATATTTGCCGGTTTTTGCGACCAAAGATGCATCACTTTTGATGTGCTCAAATTATCAATGATGAAGTTCACGTTTTTATCATTGAAATCAGGATGGATTATGGCAAAAGTTGATTGATACATCATAGTATTAACTCCTGATCTTCCTATCGTCAGCTCAGCCAATAGTATAAGATATTTGGCCCATCATTTTATGAAGATCACTTCACATCTCAAAAAACCAACTGCTGTTAAAATGAGACCATTAATAATCAAAGGGACAATACATGCGTATCTTGATTGTAGATGATTCAAAAGCAATATATTCAATGGTCTCCGCCATGCTGAAAGAGGCCGGACATTCCACTGTCTGGGCCGAAGATGGTCAAAAGGCCGTAGACACCATTAAAGGACAGGGAACAGATTTTGATGTCATTCTTCTAGACTGGAATATGCCAGTGATGAATGGGCCAGAGTTTCTGGAACTAAATCTTAAGGAAAATTTCACTAAAGCACCTATCGTCATGATGACGACAGAGAACTCACCAGAGGCGATTAAAAAGGCACTAAGTTTAAATGCGGCCGAATATATTATGAAGCCTTTTACGAGTGATATTTTGATTAATAAACTGACATTACTTGAGATGATGTTTTAAGACTGGGTACATATATGTATACAAACGAAATATACAAATTTTTCGCAGACATCATCTATAAAAAAACAGGCATGGTCTACGCAGACAACGACTATTATAGGTTGGATGCTCGATTAGCACAGTTGCAGAATTATTTTCAATTGGGTTCAGGAGAGCAACTAAAAGTGCTCTACGAAAAATCCATTACAAATGAAATGCAAAATGTTCTCATTAATATCACAACTAACAATGAAACTTACTTTTTCCGTGATGTAAAACCTTTCACTGTTCTTTCAAAGAAATTAATTCCAGAGCTGCTTACTTCCAATCCGACTTCATTAAATATTTGGAGTGCTGCCTGCTCGACAGGACAAGAACTCTTCTCCATTCTCATGTGCTTGAAAAACAGCTGTACCGAAGCAGACTTTAAAAGAATCAACGTCGAAGGTTCAGACATCTCACAACAGGCCTTGGAGAAAGCAAAAAAAGCCGTTTATAATGGTTTGGATGTCCAGAGAGGACTTCCAGCACCTCTTCTCGTCAAACACTTCGAACAGCTCGAAGCTGATCAATGGTTGATCAAACAAGATCTGAGAGATAAAGCTCGCTTCTTTGAATTTAATCTCTTGCTTGGATCTTTTCCTCAATCGAAATACGATGTCATATTTTGCCGCAACATTCTCATTTACCAAAATAAAGAAAACAAAGAGGCCATAATCCAAAAGTTATTTAATGCTCTTAAACCGGGCGGATATTTAATTTTAGGTTCTGGTGAAAGTTTAATTTCATTAAAAACTGATTTAGTTCAATCGACGTTTGATGATTTCTCAGTCTACCGTCGTAATTTGTGAAGTCTTAATCACATTTCCAATCTCAGGCCCATACCTCTAAATTTTGGCGAAATGGATGTCGAACATAGTTCCAACTACTAAGCGAGATAGATATGAATCAAGATTTAATTAGAGAGTACTTACTGGAGTCATTTGAGAATCTTTCGCTATTGGCCCAGGAACTAACGACACTTGAGCAACAACCCGCTGATCAGGAACTCATCAATTCAATCTTCCGCAAAGTTCACACTCTGAAAGGAGGGGCCGGTTTTTTAGGATTTAAAAAACTTCAGGAGCTCACGCATGCAGGAGAGTCGCTTCTTGATCGAATCCGCGAAGGCGAACTAAAAGTCACTGCTTCCAATTGCGATATTCTTTTAGAGTTCACAGACGCTTCACTTGAAATTTTAAAATACATTGAAACTCATCAAAAAGAACCGGCCAAAGGACAGGACGCTTTGATAGCTCGACTCAATCAGATTCTGAAGCCAGCTTCAGTGACGGCAAAACTCGAGTTGAATGAGCCTGCAATTTTAACAGGAATAAAAATCCCAGGTGCTCTTTTTGAAGACAATGTACAGACGAAGAAAGCTTCTCCAAAAGTTGCTACAGCAACAGTCTTAGTTGAAAAGAAGGAAGTTGTTGTGGAAATAAAAGAAGAAAAAGAAATACCAAAAGAATCAAAAGAATTAAAAGAGGAAAACATAGATTCAGGTAAAAATGCCGGAGTCGCGGATTCTGTCGTTCGTGTAAATGTCCAACTCTTAGATAAAATTATGAATGTGGTTGGTGAACTCGTACTTAGTAGAAATCAACTTCTGCAGTATGCAAGCACTCAGGATTTGAGTGAACTCAATCGAATGGCCCAGCAGCTGAATACAATTACCAGTGAATTGCAGACAGACATCATGACGACAAGGATGCAACCTGTTGGCAGCGTTCTTTCGAAATTTGAAAGAATAGTGAGAGATCTGGCAAGAAGCCAGGATAAAAAAATAAAACTGGAGATTATAGGAAAAGAAACGGAACTAGATAAAACTTTATTGGAAGCAATCCGTGATCCTCTCACGCACTTAATTCGAAACTCAGTGGATCATGGAATTGAAAAAGCGGAAGTACGAAAGCAGAGAGGAAAGCCTGAGGAAGGAAAAATTGTCATCAGCGCCTTCCATGAATCAGGACAAGTGAGCATCGAAATCAAAGACGATGGAAACGGAATTGATCCTCAAAAAATCATCGCAAAAGCTTTGCAAAAAGGGATTTTAACTCCAGATCAGATTAAAAGTATGTCTGCCAAGCAAATTTTGCAGATTATCTTCATGCCAGGTTTTTCAACTGCTGAACAGGTAACTAATATCTCAGGTCGCGGTGTTGGAATGGATGTTGTTAAGAGCAACGTAGAAAAGATTGGCGGATCTGTAGATATTTATTCTGAAGTTGGAAGTGGATCAACATTTAAATTAAAAATTCCACTTACTCTTGCCATTGTGCCCGCTTTAGTTGTCAAAGACAAAGGTGAAACTTTTGCTATTCCTCAGATGAGTCTGGTTGAACTCGTTCGTTTTGAGACGAGCGATGAAAATCTAAAACTTGAGAAACTGCATGGTTCAGAGTTTTTCAGACTTCGAGGAGAACTCATTCCTATTTTTAGATTGAGTCAACACTTAGGATTGAAAGGAACTAAATCAACATCAGACTTAATATCTGATGAAAGTGTGAATATTGTTGTCTTGAACACTGACGGAAAAATATATGGTTTGATCGTAGATCTCATTCTCGATACAGAAGAAATTGTCGTCAAACCTCTTAGCAAAGAATTAAAATCTTTAAGCTTCTACGCTGGGGCTACGATTATGGGGGACGGTAATGTTGCTCTTATACTAGATGCAAATGGATTCTACCATCACGCAGATAAAGGACATGGACAAAAAGTTGATCGTGCTTCACAGAATGATGAACTAAATGAAGAAACGCTTGCTCAAGATACACAAGAACTTCTTCTCTGTGAGTTGGGCGATAATCGTCAATATGCAATTCCATTAATATTCGTAAATCGCCTTGAAGAGTTTCAACTTTCAGCAGTTGAATGGTCCGGGGATAATGCTCTAATAAAATACGGCAACATTCCTATGCCTCTTATCAATTTGGAACAATCTCTAAATCTTCGCGGGGAAAATGTTATCAATGCTCCTCGACCAGATGGGATTGTTCCTTGTGTGGTCATTAAAGTTAGAAATCATCTGTTTGGTCTTGTCGTAAAAGAAATTAATGACATTCAACAAACTGATGGTTCTATACACACTGATTCCGTCGATAGAGCTGGACTCATGGGGACTGTGTTTATTAAAAACAAAATGATCACCATGCTCGATCTTCATTCGATTCTTAGTGAACATAAACTTGGAAAATTAATTTTTAAAAGTAGTTCAAAGAAAAGCCGCGGGAAAATATTAGTTGTTGATGACTCCTTACTTTACCAGAGAATTCACAAAGATTTTCTAGAGGAAGAAGGATTCGAAGTGACAACGGCACTCAACGGACAGGATGCATTTGAGATCTTGCAGGCCGATGCAAATTTTAAACTCATTATTACAGATATTGAAATGCCAATAATGGATGGATGGGCCTTATCGAGCCGCATTCGCCAAAATTTACTTTCACACAAAGCGACTCCAATCATTGCCGTTTCTACTAAAGTGTCGGCCCATGATAAAGAGAAAGGATCTAAATGCGGTTTCACAGAACATGTGGATAAAACTGATAAGTCTATTTTGAAAAAAATTATTTCCGAATATGTTTGATTGGGAGCGAAGATGAAAGCAATGGTGAAAGCAATCAAAGAGCATCACGAAATTAATCAATACTGCGGATTTAGAATTGCAGATGAAAGTTTTGCTATTTCTGTTCTAAAAGTACAAGAAGTCATTAAGGCCTATCAGCTGACATGCATTCCGCAGGCACCGCTGCATATAAAAGGTCTCATTAATCTACGGGGACAAATTATGACGGCCGTAAGTCTGAGAAATATATTCGGACTACCAGAGAGAGAAAACTCAGACGATCACATGAATATAGTGATTCAGGTAGGGGATGATATTTATGCACTTGAAGTCGACGAGATTTTAGACGTCATTGAAGTTTCATCTGATACATATGAGAGAACACCCGAAAATTTAGATGAGAGTTTTCGCCAGTACATAAGCGGCGTTTATAAACTCAAGGAAGATATCCTTATGATCGTTGACCTTAATAAACTTCTGGCCGAAGGTAATTAATGAAAATTATGGTCGTTGACGATTCCATTGTGTTTCGTTCTGCCATTTCGCAATCACTTTATGATGCTGGTTTAGAAGTCGCCAAGACGGCGTCTAATGGAAAAATTGCTCTTGATCTAGTAAATGCAATTAATGACTTTGATCTCATCATCATAGACCTTGAAATGCCCGTTATGGATGGTTTGACGGCCATTGAAGAAATTCGCAAGATCAATAAAGAAGTCACGATTATTGTCTTTTCTTCGCAAACAATGAAAGGCGTTGAAAAAACTTTTCAGGCCTTGAGCGCTGGTGCCAATGATTTTTTAGCGAAACCTTCAGGAAATGAAAATTCCGGGATTGATTTTATCAAAGCAGAACTCATTCCAAAAGTACTCGCTTTCAAGGATCAAGCAAAAAAATACAGACAAAATGAAAGTACCGCGCCAGCGATAGAAATTAAGCCCATGTCTGTCCAGCGAAAGGTTGATCTACTCATTATTGGTTGCTCAACGGGGGGACCTGATGTTTTAGGAAAAATTTTCAAAGATATTAATATAAAGCTTAGAACTCCTGTTCTCATCGTCCAGCATATGCCACCGATGTTCACTGAAAAGCTGGCAGAAAATTTAAATACACATTCTCCCTTAACTGTAGTTGAAGCTAAAGAAGGAATGATGTTGCAGCCCAATCATGTTTATATCGCACCTGGAGATTGGCACATGGTAACTGGAGATAATCAAATTCATCTTAATCAAGAAGAGAGAGTTTGTTTTGTCAGACCCTCTGTAGATGTTCTTCTTCGCTCTGCTGTTCATACACCTTATAAAAAAATTGCAGTTATTGTGTTAACAGGTATGGGAGAAGATGGTGCGGCTGGTTGTTCTGCCCTCAATTCTCGAGACGTAGATATTTACATTCAGGATAAAGAATCAAGTGTTGTGTGGGGAATGCCGGGAGCCGTTCAGCGGGCCGTGCCTTCTGCGGAAATAATACAACTCAAAGATATGGCCACGCTAATTATGAAAATAGCGGGATAAGGATCGATTATGTATTTTGGTGATTATTTAGTTCAAGAAAAAATAATAGGTGAAGGACAATTGATCGAAGCCTTGTGCTATCAGTTGGAATCAATGCCGAGTTTTATTAAACTTATCTATGAATCCAAACTAATTAACCCAAACGTCCTTCTCGAAATAATTAAGAAACAAATTAAAAGCGACAGTGACGTGATTTCGGTTCTCTTAAACGGAAAATATCTCACTCAAGACCAAGTCAATGAGCTGACTCAAAAGCAACTTTCGATGCGTTTACCTGTAGGTGAAGCACTTGTAAAATTGGGGCATTTGAATGAACAGCATTTAACATCGTATCTGCAACAATACTTTTCTGCTAAAGATTCATTGGGCACTCAGGTTGATTCCTCAGTTGACGTTAATGATGCTGCATTAGAGTCCCTTCGTGAACTGGGCATTGATATTGGGGAAATGGGACAATCTAAAAAATCAAAAGTTTGTGATGAATTAACTTATTTTTTTAATGCGTTTAATGAAAAAACAAAAAATCGATTATTAAAACTCATAGAAATGATTGAGTCATCTCAAGTTAAGTCCCAGGAACTTTCTAATTATGCTAATTCTCTTTTTAGAGATGTTCATCTTTTAAGGGGAGCAATTGTATTCTCAGAGATAAAATCAATTGAGCATTCGATAACATTGATTGACAGAAGTTTAGATCATTCTCTTGCCCAAGGTGAACAGGGGATACAACATTGGTGTCGCCAGCACATAGCTCTTCTTAAGGAGTACGTGCAACAGTTATGGCGATTTAGAACGGAAGTAGAGGCTTATAGTTCACTGGATGAAATTAAAGAAAACATGCCATCTGTATTGTTTTTAAATAAATGTGTCATTGGATTGGCTTAATCGAGCCAGCTTCTATTTAAAGTAATCGTGAGAAGTGTCTGACCACTGATAGAAAGTAAACAACATTCTTCCAAATGGGCCAACTGTTCAAGTGTGGCTTTTTCGTTTTGAAAAAGAGCTTCACTTAATGTCTCCGCACTGGTGACTACTACATTTCTATCCTGGAGCTTATAGAGATAGAGGTACAAGAGAAATGTGTTTTTGTCTCCTATAAGGGCCAGGAGCTTATCAAAGGTGTGATGGTCAACCTGGAAGGTCTCCTTGTTAGAGGCAAAAAAGACCTTTTGAACGGCTTTGTAATTGTCTCGTTTAGAGCTCGATTTCAAAGACTTTTGAAAGTACTCAAATGTAAAGAAAACTTCAAAAAAATTGTCTGAATATAAAGAGTTGACCTCGTCGATAATGGAGTTGGGAATTGATTTATAGCGGAAGTTCAACATCACTCAATTTTATAAAAAGAATTGATTTTTTTGAATTGAGAAAAAAGTGCTTAGGTCCAAAACAACTTTCCAGTGAGCAAGCATGAATGATGAGATGATTGAAGAATTTAAAATTGAAGCTGAGGAAATGTTCGTTACGGCCGAAGAAGGTTTCCTCAATATTGAAAAGGGCGAAGCCTTTATCGATAATTTCAATAAAATCTTCCGTGCCTTCCATTCACTGAAAGGCGCAGCAGGTATGTTTGGTCTGCAAGAACTGCAGGCCCACATGCATAAATTGGAATCACTTTTTGAAGCTCAAAAAAATCAAGCCAAAATGGATAAGAAGAAAATTGATTATTTTTTGAGTGGAATTGATGCTGCTAAAACTTTACTTGAAGGAAGAGAAGTTGAATTCACTCATATGAGTAATGATGAGTTAACAATGAGTGATGAGGCAATCTCTCCGCCTCAAAAACAGATTCCTAAAAAAGAAATTGTTCATAAGAAAACTAGTAGAGGCATTGTTTACATTGTTGATGATGAAGAACCAATTCTTGAAATCCTTTCTTCAATGTTAGAGACGATGGATTTTGAAATTCACACTTTTTCATCTGCAGCAGCTCTGTTGGATTCTATAGACATCATAACTCCAGATATTATTTTA
>CBIHOP010000019.1:0-19099 GCA_966211385.1 uncultured Bacteriovorax sp. | reverse complement strand
AGGTAACCCGTGTTGCGAAAGAGGTAGGTACCGAAGGAAAGCTGGGTGGTCAGGCCGAGGTTAAGGGTGTTTCGGGTACGTGGAAAGATCTAACTGATAACGTAAACGTTCTCGCCGGAAACTTAACGGACCAGGTACGTAACATCGCCAAAGTTACGACAGCGGTTGCGAACGGAGACTTGTCACAGAAAATTACCGTAGATGCGAAGGGAGAAATCTTTGAGCTTAAAAATACGATCAACATCATGGTGGATCAGCTGAACTCATTCGCTGCCGAGGTAACCCGTGTTGCGAAAGAGGTAGGTACCGAAGGAAAGCTGGGTGGTCAGGCAGATGTAAAAGGTGTTTCTGGTACATGGAAAAACCTAACAGATAACGTAAATGTTCTTGCAGGAAACTTAACGGACCAGGTACGTAACATCGCTAAAGTTACGACGGCGGTTGCGAAAGGAGACTTGTCTCAGAAGATTACCGTAGATGCGAAGGGAGAGATCCTTGAACTTAAAAACACGATCAACGTAATGGTGGACCAGCTGAACTCATTTGCGGCGGAGGTAACCCGTGTTGCGAAAGAGGTAGGTACAGAAGGAAAGCTAGGTGGTCAGGCAGATGTAAAAGGTGTTTCTGGTACATGGAAAGATCTAACTGATAACGTAAACGTTCTCGCTGGAAACTTAACGGACCAGGTACGTAACATTGCAAAGGTAACAACTGCCGTTGCGAAGGGTGACTTGTCTCAGAAAATTACCGTAGATGCGAAGGGAGAGATCCTCGAACTAAAAAACACAATCAACACCATGGTGGATCAGCTGAACTCATTTGCGGCGGAGGTAACCCGTGTTGCGAAAGAGGTAGGTACTGAAGGTAAGCTGGGTGGTCAGGCAGATGTAAAAGGTGTTTCTGGTACATGGAAAGATCTAACCGATAACGTAAATTTCATGGCCGGTAACTTAACTAAGCAGGTACGTGGTATCGTTAAGGTCGTTACCGCGGTTGCCAACGGTGACTTGAATCAAAAATTCGTAATTGAGTCTAAGGGTGAGGTTGCTGCTCTTGCAGAAACAATTAACTCGATGACGGATACACTAAGAACATTCGCGGATCAGGTTTCTACTGTTGCTCGCGAGGTAGGTATCGAAGGAAAACTAGGTGCTCAGGCCCACGTTCCGGGGGTTGCTGGTACATGGAAAGATCTAACCGACAACGTAAACTTCATGGCCTCGAACCTTACAACTCAGGTGCGAGGGATCGTTAAAGTAGTAACCGCGGTTGCTAACGGAGACTTGAATCAAAAATTCGTACTTGAAGCAAAAGGAGAGGTTGCGGCCCTTGCTGAAACAATCAACTCGATGACTGACACTCTTAGAACATTCGCTGATCAGGTAACAACGACAGCAAGAGAGGTAGGTATCGAAGGTAAGCTGGGTGGTCAGGCGAAGGTTCCGGGTGCTGCTGGTACGTGGAAAGACTTAACTGATAACGTAAACCAGCTCGCAGGAAATCTAACAACTCAGATCCGTGCGATTGCGGAAGTTTCGACTGCGGTAACACGTGGTGACCTTTCACAGTCTATTCAGGTTGAAGCGCAGGGAGAGGTTGCTGCTCTAAAAGACAACATCAACCAGATGATTGGAAACTTAAAAGATACAACAGATAAAAACCATGAGCAGGACTGGTTAAAAACCAACCTCGCGAAGTTTGCGAACATGATGCAAGGTCAGCGTTCGATTACATCTGTTGCTCAAATGATTATGTCGGAGTTAACTCCGCTGATTGGTGCTCAACAAGGTACATTCTTCATCATGGATCATGATTTTGAAGAACCAGTTCTTTCTCTTCTTGCAAGTTATGCATTTACTGAAAGAAAAAATTTCAAGAATTCTTATCGTTTAAAAGAAAGCTTAATTGGACAGTGTGCATTCGAGAAAAAACGTATTCTTCTTACAAATGCACCTTCGGATTATGTTGCTGTTGCTTCTAGTTTAGGTGAAGTAAAACCAGTAAACATTATTGTTCTTCCGATTATTTTCGAAGGAAAAGTTAAGGCCGTTATTGAACTTGCATCTATTCATGCCTTTACTCCGAACTATCTAAACTTCCTTGATCAGCTCATGACATCGATCGGGGTTGTACTCAACATGATCGCCTCTACAATGAGAACGGAAGAACTTCTTCAAGAACTTAAAAAATCGAACGCTGAACTTGAAGCGCAAGCAAAAGAACTTGAAGAGAAAGCAAAACTTCTTGAGATCAAAAACCAAGAGGTCGAGCTTGCTTCACACTCTGTTGAAGAAAAAGCTGAACAGCTTTCACTTATTTCGAAATATAAGTCTGAGTTCCTTGCCAACATGTCTCACGAACTCAGAACTCCGCTTAACAGCTTGTTGATTCTTTCTAAAATGCTTTCTGAAAACAAAGAGCAGAATTTAACAAAAGAGCAGACCAAATTTGCTCAGACAATTTACTCTTCTGGATGCGACCTACTCGCTCTGATCAACGAGATTCTTGATCTTTCTAAAGTTGAAGCAGGGAAAATGCCTATTATCCCTCGTGATGTAAAAGTACCGGAAATTTGCGAGTACCTTGAGCATAGTTTCCGTCCAGTTGCTTCTCATAAGGGACTACAGTTTGCGATTGAATCAGATGCAGAAATTTCTTCAGCATTGATCAACACTGATGTGAATCGTGTACAGCAGATTTTAAAGAATCTTCTTTCGAACGCATTCAAATTTACAGAAAAAGGTAAAGTCACTCTGAAAATCAGCGGCGGAAAAATCCGCGATGAAAAATCGATTGTCTTCTCAGTCATTGATACTGGTATCGGTATCCCGAAAGAAAAACAATCGATGATCTTCGAGGCTTTCCAACAAGCAGATGGTACGACTAACAGAAAATACGGTGGTACAGGTCTTGGTCTTACAATCTCTCGTCAAATTGCTAAACTTCTCGGAGGAAGCATTGAAGTCGTTTCATCTCCAGGCCAAGGTTCGACATTTATCCTCAACCTGCCACTTCGTTATGTAAGTCAGGAAGGAGTTGTTGAAACAGAACCAGAAAACGAAGTGAACTACACTCCCCTTCCAAGAAATGCTGATTTCAAATCGAAGAAAGTTCTCCTCATCGATGATGATATGAGAAATATTTTTGCGACAACTGTTATTCTGGAAAGACAAGGGATGGAAGTCATTTATGCTGAAAACGGAAAACAAGGGATCGACAAACTAAAAGAAAATCCTGATGTCGATATGATTCTGATGGACGTTATGATGCCAGAGATGGGTGGAATCGAAGCTACTCAAGAAATCAGAAAAATGGAGCAGTTTAAAAATCTTCCAATCATTACTCTCACTGCGAAAGCAATGAAAGGTGATAAAGAAAAATCTCTAGCAGCTGGTGCTTCTGATTACATCACGAAGCCTGTTGATAATGATTACTTACTTGCGACTATGCACAAGTGGATGAACCCTGAGCAAACGGAACTTCAATAGTGACTGAAAAAATAAACATTCTAGTTGTCGATGATCGCGAAGAAGGCCTTTTGGCCGTTCGCGCGGTCCTCGACTCTCCGGACTACAATCTCGTGACGGCGTTTTCAGGTCAGGAAGCCTTAAGGCATCTCCTGTCGATGGATTTTGCCGTCATCTTGCTTGATGTTCAAATGCCCATCATCAATGGATTTGAAACGGCGGCAATTATCAAAACACGTGAGAAATCACGTGATATTCCGATCATTTTCATGTCTGCCATTAACCAGGATGAAATGTATGTTTATCAAGGTTACGAAGCAGGTGCCGTTGATTATTTGTTAAAACCTTTTGATCCTTATATTTTAAAATCGAAAGTCGCAGTTTTTGTCGACATCTATCGAAAGAAACTACTCATCAAACAACAAAGCCAAAAGCTTATTGAAAACGAGCTTTCACTTCACTCAATGGCGATGGCCAATCTCGAAATCGAAAGTTTAAAACGCTATCGTTATCTTGCAGACTCTATTCCGCAGATCGTTTTTCGTGTGGATGCTAATGGAGCTGGATTGTATTTTAACAAAATCTGGTATGAGTACACCGGTCTTGAAGAGAACGTCATCCAAGATTGGACTATGATTCTTCATCCGGGCGATCATCGTCAGGTGCTTGAATTATTCGAGAAAAAAAATAATCAATATCCCCAGGAAATTGAATGTAGGCTTCTCGATCGCAACGGAATTTTCCGTTGGCATCTCATTCGTATTCACCCTGAAAGTTACGGTAATATGAGTATCATGACGTGGCTTGGAACTGCGACTGACATTCAAGAGAGAAAGCAAAACGAAGAGACAAATAAATTTTTAGCTACAATTGGTGAAACACTCATCACCACTCTAGATCAAAAAACATTATTAGAAAATTTCGTTAAAGATGCAATCCCCTACATGGGTGATTGGTGTACTTTCGACAACGTCTCATCAAACGGGCAAATTGAAAATGCTCTTTGCTTTCACCGTGACGAAAAAAACATTGAACGCATAAAAAAACTCGATCGTCTGATAAAAGATCATCCTAGTAGTCTACAACCCCAGAAGAAAGTTTTTGAATCAAAAAAAGAAAAGGTTTTCGAAAAGATTGGATATGCCATCAAGAAAAATTCTGATCTCGATGAAGAACAAAACGATTTAGCCGAAGAGCTGTCTGAAACTTCATCGCTTGTTCTACCTCTTTATGCTCATGGCGATTTCGTAGGCATTTTAACCTTTCATAGCTTCGAATCTGGCAGAAAGTATGATTCACATTATATTGAATTAGGAAAAGAAATTGGAAGACGATTGGCCATGTCTTTTCTCAATGCCAAACACTATCTACTCTCACAACAGGCCATTGAGACTCGAAACCAATTCCTTTCAATTGCTTCGCATGAACTGAATACTCCAATTACATCTTTAAAATTACATCTTCAGCTTATTGGAAAATCGCTTCAGTCGAATAAAGAAGACACAGCTATTCTGGGTAAATTCCGAAAATCAATTGATGCATCTATCAGTCAGGTGAATCGCCTCATTACACTAATTCAGGTTCTGCTTGATGTTTCCCACATCCAGTCCGGAAAATTCGTATTCAATTATGGACCAGTGAACGTTTCAGATATGGCGAATGAGATCGTTGAAAGACACTCCGAGCTTCTCGCTAATTACGATTGCACCCTAACAGCCGATATAACTCCAGGACTTCAGGCCATTTGGGACAAAACGAGAATTGAACAAGTATTCATCAATCTCATCACTAATGCCATCAAGTATGCACCTGGAAAAATTGAACTAAAGGTCATCGATGATGGGCCAAATGTTAGAATTTCTGTGAAAGATTTTGGGAAGGGAATACCTGCCAATAAATTAGATACAATCTTTGACCGTTTTGAAAGAGTAAGCAATAATAATAGCATCGGCGGCTTAGGCCTCGGTCTATTCATTGTAAAGCAAATCATTGAAGGTCATCGAGGAACAATCGGAATTGTGTCCGAAGTAGGAAAAGGTTCTTGCTTCAGCGTCACGTTACCCAAAAAGGCACAGCTCGAAATGCAAACGTGAGGCGAACTGATTAATGGAGAATACGGCGGACAAGAAAATATTTAGGCCCATTAAGGCTAAACTCTTGTTTGCGGTTCTCATCATCAGCACGGTCCTCACCTCTCTCGTAATCTTCCTTAATTTTTATATCGAATACAATTCTGAGATTGGCTCTCTAAGGGTCAAGCTTCAGCAGATTAACGAATCGTCGGTACCAGCCATTAACAGCGCCGTATGGAATGTTGATAAAGTCTATCTAACTGTACTCGTGGAAAGTATTGTGAAGATCAAAGACATCGTTTCGGTGAGAGTAACCGATCCCAAAAAACGTATCATCATCGAAAGAACGAACCCGGAAACAGATGGATCTAGTCAAAGTGATTTAATGTTTTATGAGTATCCGCTACATCATCAGCATTACAATAGCGCGAAGATGGAATACATCGGTAACGTTGAAATTGTGGCCAGTACCACAGAAATCAAATCTGCACTCTATAACCGAATCATTTATTTCGTTATCGCTCAGTTTTTTAAAACGTTTCTGCTTTCGTGGATCATATTATTAATTTTCCACCACTACATTAACAAAAACATTGAGCAAATTATTGCATTCACTAAAGTGTTTGATCTTGATTCAGTTAACAACAAATACCTTTCCATCAAACGCAAATCGATGAGCCGAGATGAATTTGATATTCTTCAGGACGCCATCAATAAGATGATTGAGCAAATCAACCTTCTGAACATTGAAAAAGAAAGTAAAATTTCTGAACAAGAAAAGAAAATTGAAATGCAACAAATGAATGCTATTAACAACTCTAAGCTTGTTGCTTTAGGTGAAATGGCCGGCGGTGTTGCCCATGAGATTAACAATCCACTGGCCATTATTCACTCCCATACCCAACTCCTCGAGCGTATGGTTGAAAAAGGTTCAACCAATCAAGAACAGTTCATTAAATCGACGAAAGCAATTTCAACTACTGTTGAGAGAATTAAAAATATTGTTAAAGGTTTGAAAAACATTTCCAGAGATGCGACAAGCGAAAAACCTGATTTTGTGACTCTTAAAACAATTCTTACCGATGTTTTATCGTTATGTGATGAACGTTTTAAAAGCCACGACATTAAACTACTCTGCGACTTAGATCATCCGGCATTTAGTGAAAACATTCATTGCCGTCAAGTTCAACTTTCACAAGTTTTTTTAAACCTTCTCAATAACTCTTTCGATGCAATTATTGATCAAAAAGAAAAGTGGATTAAGATCGAAGCATTCATAAAGAATGATCGATTAGTTGCCAACATCATCGATTCCGGCGGAGGCATTCCGAAAGATCTACGACAAAAAATATTCTTACCGTTTTTCACCACGAAAGATATTGGTAAAGGAACAGGACTTGGACTCAGTCTCGTTCATCGTATGATTACTGATCATGGCGGCGATATCTATTACAACGAGAAATTTTCCACGACATGCTTTACAATTGAGCTACCTTTGCCAAAATAACGCTCTCAATGCGTTTATCATTGAATTAAAATTTCTTGAGACTATGCCCTCCTCATTCTTCCAATGATATTTTGAAAGAAGGAGGTACTTATGAGCGACTTAATTTGGGAGCGAATTATTGCCATCTTTGGAATGAGTCTCTGGCTGGCCTTCCCGATAGGCATTTTCATCGCCGTCATTAAACAGGATCGTATGGCCCATAGAACATCACTTTATCCTCACATCGCGGGTAGCCCATTTAACTATTATGCTCTTCACACAGCTGCCGAGGATGAAGACCAACAACCGCAGCAAAATGAAGATCGTGACAGTAGTGAAAGTGAAGACGAAAACGGGCTTTTGCACTATTTAAAAGGCAGAGAAAAACTGCATGAAGGCGATAACCTTAATAAACCTGGTGAATAGTTCATTGACGTGGAAAATGGGTTTAAAATAGGTAAATGCTGATTTATGAGCGTTTTATTCGAGGGCTAGGACTTGAACCACGAAGTGCACCTAATAGTGCCAATTGGCTGGAGTACCTAGTTTTTCTATTTACTCCACATAGTTATATGGTGCTCGAGGACTCAAAAATTATCATTGGGGCCATAGTACTGAGTCTCTTTTATCCCAATGCTATTCTTATTTTGATTGGGGTGGTCTTCTATAAAGTTTATGAAAAAAATGAAAAAGAATACCTTGAAAGCTATGATCGAAATCCAAGCTCATTAATTTATTTGATCAAGATGAAAAAAAATCAAACACTAACCGAGATTCTACAAAAAGAACCGAAACTCGCGCTTGTAAATCACAAAACTAAAAGTCTGCTCTACTGGTGTAAACATTATAAGAACATTGAAGCCCACAAGTTGATACTGCAATCGATGAAATCTAGTAGGCCTTGATCACATCATACTTTTTTAGAATAGGTTGAATCTTTCCTTCGTCTCGCAATTGTTTGATGGCCACGTTGAATCGATCAATGGTTTTTTGATCCACGTTTTTCTTCGAAAAATAAATTCCAAAGGCATCTTTTTTGAGAGTGAAAATGCGCTTAAGTTTAGGCAAGGCATTTTTCTTAACATAATAATTGATAACGTCTTCGCTTCCGGCAATTGCTCCCTTTTGACCGTATTTGCCGCTCGAAATTTTTTTTACCATGATGTCCGGATTGACTTCAATTTCGACAACCCCTTTCCCACCAACTTCTTTGAGTTGCTCTTCAACCATTACTGAGGAAGCCGATCCGAGAACAACACCAACGCGATAGCCATTTAATTCTTTTTTACTTTTCAAGATTGGACTTGTCTTCACTGAAGCATAGATTAGATCAGAATAAATGATTGGGTCAGAAAGAGTACCAAACTTATCGCGCGAATCACTTTGCACGAGACTCATTACTCCATGTATCCTGCCCATTTCGAGATATTGCAAATTTCGCTTCAAAGGAACATATTCAATGATGCATTTGTCTTTTGTAATCTTACAAATTTCCTGAACAATCTCGACCATCGCTCCTTTTAATTTATCATTTTCCAGATAACAAAAAGGAGGATAGTCATGAGCATTGATTTTGAGTTCAGCTGCCGCGAGTGTGTTGAGGAATAAAATAACTAATAGATTGAACACAACTATTCACATTTGAGTGATGACAAAAATTCACTGCCATAAGAATAAAAAATATCTTCATCCCCTCTAAAGTCATCACGTCCAAACAACATTCCCACCATGAATTCAAGAGACGCATCTCTATTCTTCATCAATTCATCAATCGTTGCTTTTTCCAATGTATGTTTCGTAATAAGCTTGCCCGATTGTTTAAATCCACCAAGCGATCTTAGCTTAAAAGGCTTTGTGTTTTCCAAAACAGACTCCACGCCGGCCTCAGTTTGAGTCCAAGAAATCGTGTGGTGCTCAGTCTTTCCTTTGCAAACGGTGCTTGCCCCAAAAGAAGCTGAAGAGAAAATGATTGTCGCCAGAATGGTAAAGTGCTTTTTCATAAATCCCCCTATGATTGCTTAAAAGCTCACGGGTTTTATGACTGGGGCAGGGTGAAGTCAATGAACGGTGACCAGTCCCTGAGAAGATGTGAAACGCGTAATTGATTGAAATAATTGAATATTTTTTCAGAAATTAATGGATTTTAGAAATACCCAGTTAAAAAACAATGTTTTCTTAAATATCTGGAAGAGATCATTTGAAGGACTAAGTTTTTAAGGGTGATTTGAAAGATTTTTTGGTTGCGGGAATAGGATTTGAACCTATGACCTTCGGGTTATGAGCCCGACGAGCTACCAGACTGCTCCATCCCGCGGACTGATAATAGGATGACTGATGCCCTTTGTCCAGTAAGAAAGTGAACTATTCGCTCCAACATAAATTTCTAAATTCTTTGCGCGAAATGGCGATTAGAAAGGCATCTGAACCTGAACCTACTGAATGAGAGGAACTTCATATGTCAGCACAGACTTCACTAAAAGAAAGAACAATCAGAATCGAAATCGATGGTAGCGAGCTAACGCCTCAGCAAGTGCGCTTGATTCGCTCGCTCAATACAATGCTTGCGCATGTTATGCTCACAGAGAACGAGGAAGAGTATTTCGAAGGTAGTGCAGAGTTCATGAGAATGTGTGCGGCCCTTATTAAGCAAGCTCGCTTCACAGAGCAGTTAAAGGATGCGAGTAACATTCCTTACGCTCAACAGGCACTAGAGTACTCTGTAGATGTATTACAAGAATATGTGACGGCTTCAAAAGTTGTTACATACGACAACTAACTATTTCCTGTAGTGTAGTTAGTTTTAAAAATTAAAAAGCCTCCATATGGAGGCTTTTTTTATCTGGACCTTTTTATCTCCCATAAGTTATTTCAACCACTTGACCTCATTTTCTGTATAAAGAAATCTTGTCTCGCAAATAACCCAATTCAGCTGAAAATAGACTCAATCATTAACTTTCCTTGGGGAAATAAAAAGGAGTCTCTTCTTGAAAAAATACCTACATCTCATTCTTTTAATCAGTGCTCTCTTCGTTACAGCGTGCGGAGGCGATAACAAAGCATCTGCTCCAGCAACTTCAACTGAAGTTCTACCTACACCTGAAATGAAATAATTAAATCAAAACGGAGAATGATCATGTTGAAGAATAAATATATTGCTGCTTTACCAATTATGGCCTCGTGTCTTTGCTTACTGACAGTTTCATCAACTCAGTCGGCTCGCTCTTTGAAAAAAAATGGTTTTGAAATTTCAAAATTAAGAGTTGGCTTGAATAAAGCATTTGCTGCAACTCCAGCTGGACATCATCAAGAAATTTATGATTTTGCCAAAGATGAAGTTAACAATGAGGTCCAAAATCTTATCGATGGAATCAATACTCAATTAAAAGCAGCCGCTGTTAGTTCATGTGATGATATCCCTGCAGTTAGTACAACTGCTTTTCATACTTCACAAACTTATGATCTCTATTCATCGGCCGTCGGTGGTCACACTTTCCCAATCTCTACAATTGCTGGCGTGAGTTTTGATGTGAAGCTCGATCTTAAATTATCAGGTTCAGCAACAACTGTTGGTTCATTATATGTTGATTGTGATACTGGCGCTGCCGAAGTGAGATACATGGGAAGAACAGATACAGTAACTAATTCAGATACTGATATCATTATTGCTTACCATGAAGATGAGTCTTCAGGCCGACAATCGATTCTTATGGCTTCGTCTTATGATGCCTCTCCTGGAAATTATGTCGCTGGAAAAATGGCCATTCACTACATCGAAAACTCAAGTACACAAACAATTAACTATGCCTATGCAAGTGATGCGGTCACGGGTTTAAGAGGAACACTCACAGCAAATGCTTCTGGTGTTGTAACAGATGCAGTTGATGGAGACATCTCGGGAAATACTGCCGCTACCGATTTAAATACTATGACAGGTTTAAGTTCTTATACGATTGCTAACATCAACTCTCTCACTGTGAGTTTATAATTTTAAGATGGATGGAAGTCGGGACAACGATTTTCCATCCATCTTTACATTTATAGAGCTCATAATCAAAATGGATTATGGTCGGTTTTAATTCACGCAAAACTACATTGATCACGTCGATAGTTGTCACCATCGCAATTTTATATACTGTTAGTTACGATATTAACCAGCTAGGAATTAAGCCTGATCTACTTTATCTCGCGGTGAAATCATTCTTCATCATTTTCTCAATTCCTCTTTTCTATTTTTTTAAGAAAATTGAAATCGATACCAAAGTTTATTTTTATGGGATAATGTGGTCCCTTTACTCCATCTGGTTCACTTATAAATATTCAATTAACTACGCGATGTCCTCTGTTCAAGTCTCTATTTTGTTCACAAGTATTCTCTTTCTCAATCGTAAGCATTTTTTAATTCTATTCTCAATTCTCACTTTAGGAACAGCTTGGGCGATTCATGCCAGTCAATCTCCCTATGGATTCAGTACACTCTCAACAGAATTTAAAAATATTTATCTCGATGATTTCATCAGCATGCAATTGATCACCCTCATTGCTTACTATTTTGTTAACTATCCAAGAGTCAAGCAATTACAAGAAGAGTTAAAGTTCTCCCATTTCGGAAAGGCTTCCACTTTTGTCATTCATGAAATGCAAAAACCATTGAACAGACTTTTAAGCAAAGATGAGAAAAATACAGATCTTGATTCAATAAAAAAGACACTCGACATAGCCCGGACTCTTCAAAAAGGCTCAGTAGAATCTGCAACGATCATTGAAGTTTCTACTGATGATCTACATCGCGATATTTTGACAAAATACTCTGATTACCTTTCTTACTATTCCATCCAAACAAGTACTGATTTTAAATTGAAAACTTTTAAAACAGATAAAGCACTGATGGAAATAGTTTATGACAACCTCATAAGAAATGCGATTGAAGCTAACAAAGAAAATCCCGAGGATAAAAGGTGGATCAAAGTCGCTGTTGAAGATAATTCTATTTTTATCACTAATCCATATGTCCAAACGTTGAATGAAAAAGAATTATTCACTCCTCTCAAAACAACAAAGTTTGGCAACATGGGCATTGGTTTGCATTTTTGTAAAACGATATTGGAAGGCTTAGGAAAAGATATAAGAATTGATACACGTAATAATCAATTTATGGTGGAAATCTCACTGAGAAAAACAGGTTAGAAATGAACACATTATTAATTGTTGATGATGATATTTCTCAATTAAGTTTCATGGAAGAAATGCTCAAAGAAACGTTTTATGTGAAAACGACTAACAATGCTATTCAGGGACTTGATATCCTAAAAACGAATAAATTCGATGCTGTTATTGTTGATGTCCATATGCCGATAGTTAATGGGTTTGATTTTATAAAAATTTTAAAAAAAGAAGATTTTAAATCGGCGCTTTTTATTCTGAGTTCCGACACTTCTGAAAAAACAAAACTGGAAGCTCTTAATTTAGGTGTAAAAGATTTTTTATGGCCTGATATGAAAAAGGCTGAAGTCATTCTTCGCATCAGGAATCATATAAGTGAATCCAAAGCTGCTACAAAAAGAAGTTACAAAAATATCACAGTTGATTTAACAAACTTCAGTGTGTTTATCTTCAATGAAAAAATTGATCTCACTTTGATTGAATTCAAAATTCTTTTCTTCTTAATAGAACGTGCAACGATACCGGTAAGTCGAGAAGAATTAAAACAGTATACCTGGAATGGTGCTCTTGTTTTGGACAAAACGATTAATACACATTTGACGAATTTAAGAATGAAATTGGTGAATTCTCAGGTAGAAATAAAATCGATAAAAGGTGAAGGAATCATTTTATTATAAGGCCAGAAGGTTGAACTTCTGGCCCCACGATTAATTATTTGCTGCTTCTGAATTGAGTCTTTTTAAGATTATTGTTTTTGATCGTTGCTTTAACTTTTTCGATTTTCTTTCTTCTTTCAATATAAGATTTTTGTTCTTCAACATAAACCTGATCTTCAAGAGATTTGATCTTATCAGCAACTTGCGCTTTGTTTTCTGCGATTTGTTTTAATGAATCGAAGTAAGTTTCGCGACGGAATTTTTGGAATGTTTCATCATCAGCAACAGTCCCTGGTTGAGGACGTTTCTTCTTAAGATCGATTGTCTTCTTGCTTGAGATGAAGCCTTCAGCATTTGCCACTTTTTTAAGCGTGCCATCTTCATTAAGGCCGATAGCATTCAACATTTGCTGCTTGCTCATTACACGGAATTTTCCTGGAGCAACACCTTCAACAGAGAGGTTACCGATCGCTAGACGTTTCAGTTTATCTACCGTCAAACCTACAGCTTCACACAGACGACGAATTTCGCGGTTACGACCTTCGTTCAATCGGAACTCGATCCATGTTTTAGTTGGAAGTTGCTTAATAACACGAACTGAAGTTGGCTTAACAAATCCTTCTTCAAGGTAAGCACCAGCTTTAAGTTTGTTGATGATTGTTTCAGTAACTGATCCGAAAACTTTTACTTCGTAAACTTTTTGAACGTTGAACTTCGGGTGCATGATCATGTTGGCAAATTCACCATCATTCGTCATGAGAAGTAATCCTTCTGATAGATAATCGAGACGACCAACTGGATAGATACGTTCTGCGATTTCTTTTACGAAATCCATTACTGTCTCACGTCCTTCAGGATCGTTTAGAGTCGTCACATAACCTCTTGGCTTGTGAAGCATCAGATACACTTTATCTACGGCATTTAAATCTGCGAGAGCACCATCAACCATAACGACGTCAGTGTATGGATTAACTTTTGTTCCTAATTCAGTCACAACTTGACCGTTGATTTCAACACGCCCTTGAGTGATAAGTCCTTCGGCCTTACGACGAGAAGTTACACCACAATCTGCGATGAATTTCTGAAGACGGATTTCTAATCCTGTTTCTTCTTGTTTAGCTGCTGCTTGTTTTAATGCTTTAATTTGCGCTTTTTTAGTCGCTGACTTTGTCATTCGATCCTCCAATCTGCCATCACGGCTGTTTTTCGGTTATGTATGTATAACGAGCCATAGATTTACGCCATGGCCCATCTTGTGTCAATACAGGTCTATAAATGTGAAAGATTAATCGTCTTTACTGCCACTTAGATCCTGATCGTGATCCTTGAGAAAGGAAAGATCAAGGTCTAGATCCTGAGCTTTTTCAATCATCCCGTTTGTGATGTCATCTAACTCCTGGCTTTTTTCTTCAAGAACTCCACCAAACGCGAATTCTTCATCTGAGAGACGGCTATCAAGGCTTTCACCTGTTAAGTTTTCAAAGGCCGCATCTAGCGCTTTTGAAAGAGCTTCTTCTTCTGTTTCTTCTTTATCGAAGTCTAAATCAACGATGATATCGAATTCATCTTCAGAAAGACCACTATCGTAATCACCACCAGCGAGAAGATCTTCATCAACATCAAACTCGATGTCTTCGATTGGTAAACCAGTATCTAAGTCGATCATCTGGAATTCTTCTTCGCCTTCATCAAACATAGGAACGTTGAATGGACCAGCTTCAAGATCATCAATAATTTTTGGGTCAATTACGTTCGTTGTGAGTAACGAAGTGATGGCCTGTTTATTTTGTTCAGAAATTAAACGCTTGTTAACGAACTCTTCAAGAAGATCGAAAGCAGATTTAACTTCAACTCCTTCTTCTGTAAGACGTTTTTTCTCTTCAACTTTTAGTGATGCAGTAAAATCTGTTTCAGCCGAGATGTTTTTGATTGATTCAGAAAGTTCATCTAACTCTGCAAGTTCATCGAATTTAAAGCGAGCTTTATCTCCATCATGAACAAGAGTTTTGATGTCTGCAATTTTACCAACTGAAGATGCACGAGACATTTCATCAAGCTCATGTTCAGGCGGCAATTGTGAAAGATCAGCAAGGTTGAATACTTCTAAGAATTCAGGTGTTGTTCCGTAAAGCACTGGACGACCTAATTCATCTGAGCGGCCTGCAACTTTAACAAGACGCTTATCCATAAGAGCGCGGACAATGTGTCCACTATCTACACCGCGGATTTTATCTACTTCAACTTTCGAACATGGCTGTTTGTAAGCGATGATCGCTAGAACTTCCAATGCTGTTGGTGAAAGAACTAGTGAGTTGATTTTGAAAATATCCTGAACGTATTTTGAGTACGTAGCTTTTGTACGGTATTGGTATCCTTCTGCAACTTCCAGAAGTCTTAGACCATGATGCTTTTGTTCATATTCAGCTTGCAGACGTTGAAGTGCTTCGTGAATAACTTTAAGAGGCATTTCTTCATCGATGAGCGCTTTGATCTTTTGAATCGCAACTGGTTTATCGCTCATGAAGATAATTGTTTCGATCGCTCCACAAAGAGTGTCATTATTTAATCCCGTACGGGCCTGCCATAACACTTCATCAGAAACGATGCTTTCAACTACTTCTTCAGTCTGTTGTGTTTCTGTATTTTCGGCTTCCGCTGCCATGGCGAATTCTTGAGTGAGTTCTGGAAATTCAAGATCGCTATCCTGCGGGAACTTAATTTCCATTTCCATGTCGTCTGCGTGTGTGTCGAATTGATCCATAAGTTCCTCTTATTCTGAATTCTACTGAATTAACTTAGCGCCTGCATCTACACTATCCGGTGTAGTGAGGAGTTCCATGTATTCTTCTTCGTCTATTGTTTGTTGTTCTGCTTGAAGTTCAGCTGGTAGCTCTGGTGGAAGAGCTTCAACTTCAGTTTCTTGTGTATATTCACCAAGGTCTTCAATGATTAACTTTTCTTCAGCTGGAGCAGCTTTAATTTCTTCTGGTTCAGCTGGAGGCGGAGTCGTTGCTCCCTCTTCTTCAAAACCATTTGCTTGATCAACATCGAAGTCTTCAAGCGATTTAGTTACTTCTACATAAATCGTAGAACGATCTTCATTTTGGAAAACGTTGATTCGCTTTAAACGCGCAAGCTCGAGAAGCGAGATGAACGTGATAACGATGTTATCGATATTGTCTTTTTTGTTGAGATCAGGATTTTGATCGTCACCGATCAGTGCGTTTCCATCTTGAGCTAAGAGAGTGTCAAACGTCGTTGGTTCACCCATTTTTAAATTAGCTTTAAGGAATTTTAATTTTTCTTTGATCGATAAACGATCACGTTTAACAACAGTGTATTTTCTTCTCTGACGGAAAAGGAAATCTACCATTGTCATCGTCAATGAATTTAAATCCATTGGCGTGAGAATTGAATTAACGATCGCCTTGCGATCAACTTTTGGTTTAACAAAAATTTCGTGACCTTTCTTTTCGAGTGCCCAAAGTTTTTTACCCATTTTTTGGTAGAGTTGCAGCTCTTCCAAGCGACGTATGAGCTCTGACTGCGACGTAATATTGAGTCCTTCAGCACCAAATTCTGCGGCCAAATTCTTGACCTCTTCTTCAGCGATACAGACTTTAGATTTTAAGAGAAGGAGTGTTGAAGCAAGAAATAGATAATCACCTGCGATGTCGAAGTTGAGATCCTTCATTTGTGCGAGGTAATCAAGATATTGCTTCGTGATTTTTGTCAGATCGAGTTCGCGGATGTTCATCTCTTCTTTTTCAATCAGAAGCAGAAGGAGTCCAAGTGGTCCGTCGAAATGATCTGTCTTAACTTGAATGGTTGTATCTAACACGTTTTACCTTAATCCTTTAAACCCACTAAAATGCGCTGAACAGGTGAACAAAGATGTTCACGAGTACGTTGCTCGCAAAAATAGCAGGGGCCATAATCCAACTAATGACCGGCGTGAATAGGATGACTAATAAAAAAACAAAACTGTAACGTTGAAGTTCTTCAAACTTTCTTGCGCTATTGTAATCAAGAACAGCAGAAACCATTTTCGATCCATCCAACGGTGGAAACGGAATGAGGTTGAAAACTGCTAGCAACACATTGATTGTTACTGCTGTTGAAAGCATGTCGCGAATAATGTTAAAGTAAGAAAATTCAACTGAAACTTTTGTAAGAACTAAAGCAAGTAAGATGGCCGAAAGAAGCATCAAAATGATGTTTGCTAGAGGGCCCGCGAAACTCACCCAAAAAAGACCTGAGCGAACATTTCTAAATTTTCTTGAATCAACCGGAACTGGTTTGGCCCAACCAAACATTACTCCTCCCATCATTAAACCAATGAGTGGAAAAAGGATTGTTCCAAAAAGATCGTAGTGTACGGCCGGATTTAAACTGAGGCGTCCTAGAAAACGTCCTGTCGGATCACCATGGCGATCAGCCATCCAGGCATGGGCAGCTTCGTGGCAAACAATGGCCAAAAGAAACGCCGGTAACGATATTGCGAGTCGATAAATAATGTCTTCCATAAGGGGAAAACATATCATTTTGGTCAACATGAAGCAACGAATTAAGCCCAGTGTCAGAACCAAATGAGGCAGTTTTTTATGACTCAAGTATTAAAAAGTCAGATTATGTTAAAATTTTAAGATATGAAGGATTTCCATTTAAAAAAACCAAGAGAAAAGGTTCAGGTGATTGTTGTCGCTGAAAATGAGCTTCTTCTCCTCGAATTCAACACCAACGAACGACGAAATTATCATGGATTTCAAAACATCACAGGAGGAGTTGATCCTGGTGAGACATTTACTGTCGCTGCTCTTAGAGAATTGAGAGAAGAAACAGGAGTTGAAGCTGATGTGATTGAACTCGATTTGGAGTTTCGTTATATCGATCGTTGGGATCATGCGGTTCGGGAGAAAGTATATCTCTGTGTTCTCGCCAAAAAACCAACCATCAAAATTTCCGAAGAACATTTAAGTTACAAGTGGATTCCTCTCGAAAAAGTTCACGCAAGTGATTATTTATTTTCTTCCAATTTCGAAGCATTTGAAATCGCCAAAGAATATTTGGAGAAAAACAAATGACAAAATTGTTTCTTCTGCTTTCTGGTTTTTTCGCTCTCAAAATTCAAGCCGAAGAACAAAGGCCATATATTGTTTATTTAAAACCCGGCACAGTTCTTACTCGATTGAGTGATAGAAAAAATAGTGTGCTTGAAAAAGGTATTTATACAAAAGTTCTGGAAACCAACTATAAAAAACGCGATTTGTTCTATGTGTACAATGAGAAGAATGAAGCTGTTTATGAAACGACGGCAAAAGGTATTGTTGAAGTAGAACAAGATTACAATATTCATCCACTTCAAGTGGCCGATGTAAGCTATCCTCCCCCGAGCAAATTTCAGACAATGGATAAAAGTTTTCGTTTCGAATCAGTCTTTGGTTTGCACATCGATAACTTAAATACATCGAACTTAAATAATATTTACAGCGACAATTTATCGAGCATTCTTACTCCCCGATTTGAAGGACGAACGCTTTACACTCGCCTCGATTATCCCTTTTCATTGGGGGCAAATTTAAATTATCAAAATGCTTCTTGGAGAAATGATGTTGATCGTGTGCGACTTTCCATTTTGAGTTATGGACCACTCTTTCAATATCGCGTGATTGAACAAGATGAAATTACAGTGACTGCTCTTGTTGGGGCTGAATTCGCTCCTGTGTATAGAACTTCATCAGGAGCTTATAAAGAAAACTACAAAGCACTTTTATATGATGTAGGTCTCGAAGGCGTGTGGAATACTGAATACGGTAAATTTAATTTTGGTTCTCACTATCGAATGCATCGACTGTCTTTGAAAAGCACAGATCGTCCAATGACGAATCCGCAAATTGGGCAAATAAAAGTCAAATCAATCGGCTTCATGCTCGGCTATAACTACGATTGGAGTTTATGAAAAAGAAAATCACCCTCGCTGCGATTTCTCTCTTACTAAAACTATCGTCATTACATGCCGCCGATGCCATTGTCATTGTCCTGGAAGCTCCACTCATGAGCGAGCCAAGTTTACATTCCAAAACTTTGCAGACAGTCCGCAAAGGCCAGAGGGTTTATGTTCCTGCAGAATATATTCGCGAGGGAAGACTTCCGGAATTTATTCCAACGTTTGATCGTGTCGGTAATCGAGCTTATGTTCCAAGCAAGTTCATCAAAGTCGTGACCAATGATTATACTGAATCTGAACAACCTATTACT
>CBIHOP010000018.1:0-19150 GCA_966211385.1 uncultured Bacteriovorax sp. | reverse complement strand
TAAAGCACCTAGTTTGTAGCCTTTAGGTATAGTAATTTCACCGCCATCCGCAGACAGCTCGCCTAGAATCAGTTTAAAAAGGGTCGATTTACCCGATCCGTTTCTTCCAACTAAGCCTATTCGCTCTCTGCTACCTAACTGAAAACTGACATTATCAAATAGATCTTGTGCGCCGAAATGCTTCGATAAATTTTTTGCTTGAATCATTGTTGTCTCGCTATAGAGGGGATCTTATGCTAATCTCTCCGGAAATTCATTAATTATTGTTAGTAGCCTTATAGCCCAACCAAGGATTTGTCCGCATGTCTAAGAATTACTCTAAATTGAAAAACATTGCCGTCGTCGCTCACGTTGACCATGGTAAAACAACGCTTGTTGACTGCTTACTTAAGCAATCAAACACATTCGACGAACGCGAACAAGTCGCTGAACGAGTTATGGACTCAGGTGAAATTGAAAAAGAACGTGGGATCACGATCACTGCTAAGAACTGTGCCTTTGTTTGGAAAGATACAAAAATTAATCTTCTCGATACTCCAGGTCACGCCGACTTCGGTGGAGAAGTTGAACGTTCACTCATGATGGTTGATGGAGTACTTCTTCTCGTTGATGCTTCTGAAGGTCCACTTCCGCAAACTCGTTTCGTTCTTCAAAAAGCAATGGAAAGAGGAATCAAAATCGGTGTTATCATCAACAAAATCGACAGACCCGATCAACGTATCGAAGAAGTTAAGCACGACATTGAATCACTATTCTTAGAAATGGCCGATCAATTAAACATTGAAGATTTCGATCTTGATATTCCTATCATCTACGCTTCTGCACGTTCTGGTTGGGCGACTCATGACTACAAAGTCACTCGTTCAGATGTTCACCCTATTCTAGATTTCATGGTTTCTGATTTTTATCCAGAACCAAAAATCTCTCAAGGTGAAGAGCTACAACTTCTCGTAACAAACCTTTCTTACTCTCCATACCTTGGGCCACTTCTTATCGGTCGTATCCAAAGGGGTGTTATCAAGAAAGCTGCTAACTACACTCTTTGTGATGAAGCAGGAAAAAATAAGTCATTTAAAGTAACAGCGATTCAGGAATTCTCTGCTCTAAAAAACATTGAAGTAGAAGAAGCTCGCGCTGGTGAAATCGTTATTGTTGCTGGTATCGATACAGGAAAAATTGGTGATACAATTGTTTCAACATCAAAAATCGAACCACTTCCACGTATCACTGTTGAACCACCAACTGTAGGGGTTCAAGTTTCGGTTTCAACTTCACCATTATCTGGTCAAGAAGGTGAATACCTTACTTCACGTAAACTTGAAGAGTTCCTTGAAGAATCAATTCGTACAAACGTTGCTCTTCAATACGAACCAACTGACGATCCAAAAGTTTTCCTTTTGAAAGGTCGTGGAGAACTTCAGCTTGCTATCGTATTCGAACAACTTCGTCGTAAAGGTTTCGAGTTCATGGTTGGTCGTCCACAAGTTCTTTTCCAAACAAGTGAAGCTGGTGAAAAATTAGAACCATTTGAAAAAGTCGTTCTTGATATTCCTAACGATGCAACTGGTGCCATCACTGAGAAACTTTCTCAGCGTCGCGGGATCATGGAAAACATGATGCCATTAGGTGAAGACCGCACTCGTGTTGTTTTCGTTATTCCATCACGTGGTCTAATTGGTTACCGCGGAATCTTCCTCACAGATACTCGTGGTGCAGGACTTATGTCATCTGAGTTCATCGGATACCGTCCATACACTGGAGATATGCTAGGCCGTCAAAACGGTGCTATCGTTTCTGACCGCGCAGGTAAAATGACTCCTTATGCACTATTCAACCTTCTTGCAACTGGTAAACAATTTGTTAAACCAGGAGAGCCTACTTACGAAGGAATGGTTATTGGTGAACACACTCGTCCAAACGATATCGTTGTAAACGCTGTTCGTGAAAAACACCTTTCATCTGTTCGTACTGCAGGTAAAGATGAAAACGTTATTCTTCCTCCAATCGTTAATAGAACTCTTGAATGGGCGTTAGATTGGATTGATAACGATGAGTGGGTAGAAATTACTCCAACATCAGTTCGTATCAGAAAGAAAGAACTAATGGGTAATAAGCGTTCAGTAATCAGAAACGGATAATTCTTGACGGTTAACAGTTAACGGTTAAAAGTTTAATCGTTAACTGTTTAACTTTCAGGAGTCATCATGAAAAAATTTTGTCTCGTCCTTCTCGCCTTAATTTCATTCAATTCATTTGCCTTAACAGTAGACGGAATAACTTTTGAAGATAAAGTTAACGTTGGTGGAAAAGATCTCGTGCTTAACGGCGTGGGAATTAGAAAAGCAACATTCTTAAAAATTAAAGTTTATTACGGTGGACTTTATCTCGCACAAAAAACTAAAGAGTCTTCAGCCTTTTTAAATTCACCTGATCCAAAACAGATCGTTATGCATTTTGTCCGTGATGTTGATGCAAAAGATTTGAAAAAAACTTATACAGAAACTTTTGAAAACGCCAATGGTGCAGCGGGCGCTCAAAAACACAAAGCGACACTTGATAAACTTCTAACAAACCTTACTGATGTTAAGAAAAATGACCGCATGATTCTTAACTTTTTAAGTGATGGTGTAGTGCTTAATTTGAAAGGAAAGGCCTTCGATAAAATTGGAGATGCCGACTTTAGTCGGAGTTTGCTGAACATTTGGTTCACGAACCCGGCCGACGAAAACCTTTCTGCTTCGCTCTTAGGAAAATAAAATCAATTCTTTAAGCGCCCTTAACTCAAGGGCGTCTTAATTCTCGTGAAAAGTTCATCACAAGTCCCTCTGTCCCGTTTACACACTCGAATAAAAACAATATCCTATAAGACGTATCTCAAGATTTGAAGACTCGGTACACTTCGCAGGAGAGAATAGTCGGTTATGGAAAAGAAAATGCACGTAACAATTGTTGATGATGTTAAAGACAATTTGAAAAGTTACAACGAACTTCTCTCACCAACATTCAATCTTGAGTTGATTCAAAATCCCATTGAGCTTCTCACTTTTCTTTCAAAGAATTCAACAGATCTGATTATTCTCGATCTGCACATGCCAAATATTAATGGATTTGAGTTATACGAAAAATTCAAAACAACTCATCCTGAAGTTCCCGTCATCTTTTTATCAGGTGACCCATCTGAAGAATCAGTGATTAAAGGATTAAACCTTGGTGCTGATGACTTCATCGTGAAGCCAGTATCACTAAGAGAACTAGTCGCACGTATCAAAAACAAAATCAGCTTGAAACAAAACAGCGCTCAAGCAGAAGACGTTATTGTTTTTGATGGATTTAAACTTCACTGTGAAATGCAAATGGCAGAACTGAACAATGAAAAAATTCAGCTCACTCCAATTGAATTCAAACTGATTCAACTTCTTGCTAAGAATCCAAATAAAGTTTTCTCTCGTGAATACATCACAAATTTATTGTGGCCGAACATTCACGTTCAAAACCAAAACATCGATACCCATCTTTCGAACTTGAGAAAGAAACTGATGCCATTTTCAAAATACATCCGCACGATTAAGTCACGCGGATATATCTTAAGAATCGGTTAGCGCTGATTTAATTTCTTTTACTAGATAGTCTAAACCATTTTGGGTTTGAACTTTCTTCATTGGATTAGATGTTCCAATGTCATGAATCGCTTTTAAAAACGTTTCATCATTTAGATCTTTTTCTTGAATCACAATCGAGCCAAGTTTTTTATTGGCCTCAAGAGCGTTGTGATACTGCTCGTTTTTCTGAGCAATCCTAAGCGGAATGAAAATTGATTTTTTCCCAACAGCGATTAACTCGCAAACAGTTCCTGCACCTGAGCGTGACACAGTCACAGTCGCAAGTTTCATCAGATCAATCATTTCAGGACCGATGAAAGCAACTGGAATGTAATCGGGATGAGAGAGTTTTGTATATTGATCAATGAATGTTTTGCCAACTTGATGAACGATAAGAAAGCGTTCAGTAAGAAGTGAGAAATTCTTTTCAATGAGTTTATTCAATAGTTGAGCACCATTTCCACCACCAGTGACAAACAGAATGGGTTTTGTGCTGTTGTTTAACAAACGAGTATTGATGATGACTGGTTTAATTTCTTCAGTGTAACAATCTTCTCGTAGTGGATAACCCGAATAAAAAGTTTTACTGCGATCGAAGTAGTTAAACGACTCTTCGAAACTGATGAAAACTTTTTTAGCAAAGTAAGAACAAATTCTGTTAGCAAGTCCCACTCTGCTTGTTTGTTCATGAATGAATACTTTTTTCCCCTGAAGAAATGCAGCGATAACCACAGGAACAGAAACAAATCCACCAGTAGAGATGACAAGTGTTTCACGGCTCTTGAATTTTCCTAACACTTTCAACGAATCAAAAAGTCCTAAAACGATACGAAACGCATCTTTTAAATTTTCAACCGAAAGATAGCGGCGAAGTTTACCCGTGTGAATTGGATGATAAGTAAGTTTGTAATCGCGTACGAGATCACGTTCAATGCTCGCGATGCCCCCGATGTAATGAACATCGTAGAGATGTTGTTCGTTAATCTTTTTGATAATTGTGAGGGCCGGCATAACGTGTCCGCCGCTTCCACCACCAGTAAATACGAGAGTCTTTGCCATAGATGATCCAGAAATAAAAAGCGCCTCTGTAATAGAGGCGCTTCGTTAAAATTCTAGCTCATTATAGAGAATTTTGATTAAGAACGGAAAGATCTTTCACGGCCTTCTGAGCGATTACCATTTGCATAGTTTCCGCCGCCGTTTCCATCGCGTCTGTTGCTTCCACTTCTGAAGCTTGGACGACGATCACGGTCACCACCGCCACCGTAGCTTGAACGACCCATCGGTGCTCCGCGAGTAATTTCGAAACGAACCTGACGATCGATGATCGTTGGACCGTTAACTTTTAGAAGATTGTTTCCGAATGCTTCAGGCATTTCAAGGAAAGAGAAAGTCTCTTTCATATCAACGTTTCTGATAAGACGTTCATCAACGTTAACCATTTGAGCAACTGAGCCCAATAATGCTTTTAAAGTTAAGCCGTGATCTTTACCGATGTTAACGAAGAAACGTAGGTTGCCGTTTGGATTTGGACGACCGTGAGATTGTCCTTGTCCTTGTGAACCTTGATCGCGACTGTTGCCACGGTTGTCACGCTCTGGTCTTCTCTGCTCTGAAACTTCTAATGAAGGAGCATGATCGTAACGAGAGATTTGTGATTTAAACAAGTGGTTGTACATAACTTTTAGAAGGTCTGCTTTATCCATGTCTGCGAATTTCTCAGCAAACACTGCATCCATTTCAAGCTTGTCTAAATTTTCGATCATAGCATCGAACTTCTTCAGCTCTTTTCTCACCATAACTTCTTTAAGTTCTTTTGGAGTTGGAAGAGTTCCCTGAACGATTCTTGCTTTCGTATTGTTTTCAACCATACGAAGTCTGTAACGCTCACTAGGTTCGATTAGTGTAATCGCTACACCTGTCATTCCCGCGCGACCTGTACGACCGATACGGTGAACATATGATTCGATGTCTTGTGGAAGACCGTAGTTAATAACGTGTGTAAGGTTATCAACGTCAATTCCACGAGCAGCTACGTCTGTACAAACGAGCATTTTAATTCTTTTTAGCTTGAAGTTCTTCATTGTGATGTCACGTTGTTGTTGTGACATATCACCATGAAGTGAATCTGATGGGTATCCACGAGCATTCAATTCATCAGCAAGAGACTTCGCATCGATTTTCGTACGACAGAAAATCATTCCGTAGTAATCATCGAGTGAATCAAGAATACGGCAGATTGCTTCGCTCATTTGAGATGGACGAACAACAAAATGTTTTTGTTCAATAGATTCGTTAGTTGTTGTTGTTTTTTTAACTTTAACAACTAGAGGATCTTTCAAATAAGTTTTGATAAGCGAAAGAATTGGAGCTGGCATAGTAGCTGAGAACATCCACGTTTTTCTTTCTTCACCTAAGTTAGAAAGAATTTGTTTTACGTCGTCGATGAATCCCATATCAAGCATTTCATCAGCTTCATCTAAAACAGCAAATTTAGCGTTATCTAACACAAGAACACCGCGATCAATGAGATCGAGAACGCGTCCTGGAGTACCAACAACAATTTGTGGTTTATCTTTACGAAGGCCTCTGATCTGACCTTCTAATGAAATTCCTCCGTAAACCGGAAGAGTTTTAATTCTTTCATACGTTGAGAATTTTTTAATCTCATCGTTGATTTGGTTAGCAAGCTCGCGAGTTGGTGTCAGGATCAGGGCCTGAACGTCTCTTTGAGTTGAATCGATTTTATTAAGAAGAGGCAAAACGAAAGCAGCAGTTTTACCTGTACCTGTTTGTGCTTGTCCTACGAAATCTGTGTCTGTTGTAGCTAATGCTGGGATGGCCTGCGCCTGGATCTCTGTCGGTTCTACGTATCCTCTTTCGGTGATCGCTTTGATCAAAGACTCACGTAGTGGCAATTCTTGAAATGTCACTTAATACTCCGTTGAATGTGGTTTCTATCATCACAATGCTTTGATAAAACCCGCAACTTTGAAAAACGAGAGTAAAAAGCTTCACGATGAACGAAACAATTATTTGTTAAGTCCTTCTACGACAGAAAGTATGAACTTACTAGCCCTATGTGTAAAAAAGACCGATGTCTTTTAAAACTCGAAGCTGAAACGCGGAGCGAGGGCCAGGCCACTGATTTTACGCTGAGGATTTGAAAAATACTGGTGATATTCGACCATGACATCGAAGCTGCTCCTATCAACTAAATAAAAGCGTACGCCAAGACCGGGTATCAGGCCGAATATTGTTCCGCTATGAAGTTTAGTATTCACCTCTTCACCGGCCGCATTTTTAGTCAGTCTACGAATGCTATAATCCCCTACAGAGAGACTTAGGCTTCCGAGCCAATGTATGCGCTCGTTATAGAGAGATCGGTGATAATCGGCAAATAAGCGGTATTGAAGCACACGAATGTTGTCAGGAACAGTTTGGTCACTCGTATCGCTCATGATCTCCATCGCAAAACCCAACTGAAGATTTTTTGTTTTATCTGCGGCCACACGTAGAGAAGTGAGAAGCGATCCATTATCTAAGCTCGGATCTGCCTTTTCCCATTTCGAATTCAGGTATCCAAATCCAAATTGCACGTAACGAGCTCCAAAAAAAGGTGTTGTATTAACAGGAGCGTATTCAACAACAGGTGCACTTACAGGTGGTGCTTCGCTTGCTTTCATTACGGGTTCAAGTTTTAGTTGTCCGTCGGCCGGATTGATGACGGCTTCAGCCGGAACAATTGCACCCTCTGCTGGCTCAACTTTGCTTTCTTCTTTCACTGAATCTCGCACGACAATTTGTCTTGCACCATCATCTTCCACTGAAATGGGAGCACCGATGACAATTTCTTCTTGAGCAAATGAAAGTGTTGAGAACAATAACAAAGCGAGGGTTAGTTTCATCTTATTGAACTCCGATCGTTGTTTTTAAATTTTTAATTAAAGCCTGTGCTTGGGGGCGAACTTTTGATGCTGCTTCTTCCAGAATGAGATCGATTTGTTTTGGATTGGCCATGAGATCGTTATAAATTTCACGCGGGCCTTTTAACATATCATTGAGAACATTGAGAAGATCAGCTTTAGCTTCACCCCATCCGATCCCTTTTAGATATCTCGCTCGTAAATCTTCTGTTTGCTCTTTAGTCGCAAACGTTTGATAAAAATCGAAGATGAGAGAATCATCAGGATTTTTTGGTTCAGTTGGTCCGCTTGAATCGGTCGTAATTCTATTGATGAGTTTTTGTAATTCTTTTTCAGTAGAAAAAAGTGGAATGTGATTATTGTAACTCTTGCTCATTTTTCTACCATCAAGACCAACAAGCAGCTTATTTCCTTCTGCTACGATAGCTTCCGGTGGAGTAAGGAGAGATCCTTTAATTTTATATTTTGATTCAGGATTTTTTTGTCTAAGCTTCTCGTAGTCTTTTACATAAACGCTGTTGAATGAATGAGCTATATCACGCGCGATTTCGATGTGCTGAAGTTGATCTGCTCCAACCGGAACGACGTCTGCATTTAAAATCATAATATCGCAGGCCATGAGCACGGGATAAGAAAAGAGCCCCATGTTTACGCCAGCGTCTCTATCTCTTCCTTCTTCTTCATTAGCTTGCACCATTGCTTTATAAGCATGTGCTCTATTCATTAAACCTTTGCTCGTGAAGCAATTGACGATCCAATTGAGTTCGAGAATTTCTGGGATATCACTTTGTTTGTAGAGTGTGACTTTTTTAGGATCAAGGCCCATTGCAATCCAAGTTGCGGCCACTTCGTAAATATAACTTCTAAGCAATTTAGGATCGTGTACGCCGATCAATGAGTGGTAGTCAGCGATAAAATAATATGAATCGTATTCACCTGAGTTGGCCATTTCGATAGCTGGTTTTATCGCACCGATATAATTTCCAAGGTGGGGCATTCCCGTTGGCTTGACGCCGGTTAAGCAAATTTTTTTAGACATAGTTCCCTCTAGGAACTCATTCTAGCTAATTTGGAGGAAAAATGTCTAATTATTGCTGATGACGGACAAGGTTATGTAGTCAGAATAATCGCCTGGATCTTTATCTGTGGGGTCTCCAATAACGACTCTTATAGGAATGAGTGCACCACCCGCGGCCGTGACCCCGGTTCCTGTTCCTATTGATATAGGTGTTGAAGCTGAAGTCGATAAATTTCTTAGAGTGTTATTAGCATAAAGACTGTAGTTAATTTGGGAATTAATTCCAGATCCACCGACACGGACGAGCTTTCCATTATTTTGAGAAGATGCCTTTAAATTATAGCCGACGTTACTTGCTACACGAACGTCAAAAGAAAGTTCTTCTGACTGTTCCAGTTCACCGAAATCTAGTGTTTTGGAAACCTGTGCGGAATCATACGCGCCCCCAGAATCAACGATAGAAAGCGAAATCATAGTAGGTACATTTATATATACATAAAGATTTGTTGTGCCTTCGTAATCAACAATCGAATTATAAAATCCTGAATAGGTTTGAACTTCAACAACGTCAGTGTAGGTTCCTGTTCTAGGAGGTGCAGTATTATTGATTGTTGCTAGCGTGAAGTAATAAGTTTGATTAACGGGTGGCTCTGTTTTATCAATTGGCCCAAACAATGTCTCATTGGGAGAAGTGATGTCAGAAGGTTCCTTGAGAATACCCGTTGAATTATTATTTTTGTAAATATTGTAATTAATGATGGCGCCGTTTTGCGTGTTAGTCGCTCTGCGGTTGTAACTTCCGGCCCAGCCTTTTGTGAAAGCTAAAAAATAATTACGACATTCAGGATTATTAGAACCAGTTGATTGAATCGTCACTGAAGATGGTACTGTGGGATTAGTTTCAGAAACATTATAGGTGATCGATGGAACAGTAGTAGTGTAAGAGCAGTTAGCTGCATACACTGATTCAGCAATGAGAAATAAAACGAGATTAAAAAATATTTTCATAGTTAATTCTCAACGGGAAGCAGAGTAAGGTCACCTAGTTCCACTATTCCTTTTTTATCGCTACCAATACGAAGTGGCAATTCAAGTCGTTTATAAACATCGATGACAAAAAATCCTGCAAAGCCATAGACCCCGTCAATCCGGAAATTTGCCTATCTTACAGTGTAAAACGGCAGTGTTTTTCCTTTTTCACCAACCCAATATCCGATTTTTAAAGTGAGTGGATTTTTTTGAGCATCTAGCAGGCGGCCACTAAGTACCGCTGTTCCCGATTGACCAACCATGAAGAGATGCCCACTAGAACGACGTGGATTAACAACAAAAGTTTCTTGCCCCAGAACATAACCAGGCTCAAGCTGTAATGGATTCAACTGAATTCTTCGATATTGGTGTGGTGTGAGTCCTGAAACAACTGCTTCACCAAATAGACCAGTCTCTGTATCGTTTGCACCATCAGATGTTTGAACTCCAAACTTTTGTTTTTCCCATCCTGCATTTGGTTTAAAAATAGCAAACCCATTGCTGATTGGACGGCTAATTGAAAATGCAGAGTTCTCACCATCTTTAACGAATGCGAAAGCACTCATGAGACGAAGAGTTGTTCTCGCTCCTGCTTCAACTTTATTTTGTTTAACGATTTCTTCTTTTGCACCAATGTCCGCAAGAACAGTGTTGTATTGAAAATCCACTGAACCCTGCTTACTTGAGACATTATCTTCTACTGTCGATGTAAGCTTAATATCCCCTACGCTATTTCCTGTATCCTGAATTGTCGTTAAACGTTTAACTTTTGCAATGTGATCGTAATAAGCCGAGACATAAGAAGGCGTAGATCCAAAAGTTAAGTTGAAGAAAACAAAAAATTGAGACGACCACGATTTGAATTCATCTCTGTTGCGTGAAGCTTGAATCGTTAGAGAACCGTCACTCCACAATTTGTTAGTGAGATTGATCCCGTAATTCATTCGAGCGTATTGAACTCTGGATGGATTCTGATAGCTGCTATTTATTCCGATATTATACTGATGGTAGAAAGGAATACTGTAGGAAGCCGATGCTGTCCAATCAAATGCATTCGAAACATTGTCACCAGTATTAGTAAACCAAGGAGTGCGATACTCAATTTTTGAAGCAAAGTTATGTGTATTGTACCAATCACTGCCAATTCTGTTGTACTGAAAAGAAAGTTGTCCTAAAAAACCATCTCGGTATTTTGTTTCACTTCGAACGGCATCCCATGCAAAACTTCCGTAGTTTGTTGCGAGAATAAGATTTGTTCCGGCCAAATGATGATTCTTGTAAATTTGTCCGTATAATCCGCTCGTAAAATTTTTAGACAATGCCTTTTGGTAAAAAGCCGAAGTGAAAACTTCATCTTGTTCATATTGTTTTCGTTGATCAGTATCAAAAGAAGGAAAACCAACAGTCATTGAATATCTAGTTTTTCCCTCTGGTAACAAATCAATTGAACTTGATTCACTAAAACGTTGAAACTTACGATTTCCAAACTCGTCGACAGTTTCGATAAGGATTTCATTCAATCCGTTGTAGAGCGGAATATCTTTCACTGAGTAGCGGCCAGGATTCATGTATTCTGTTTTTAGCAATGAACCGTTTAGATAAGTTCTCACCAGTGATCTAGTTTCAATATTAAATTCTAACGAAGAAGTAGGTGTTGAAAGCTGATACGGATTGAGCGCATAGTCTTTGTGGAAAGTCAGACCACCTAAGGCCATTGGATGAAGATATCCAATGACAGGATAATTGACATCACCTGCTTCAATTCTTTGCAGTTTCTCAGGTCGTTCATAGATAAGCCGCGATGATTGTCTATGCCATTCAGTTTCGCGTTTAGACGAATAGCTCATTCTATTTTCTAATGCGACTTTACCGATTGTGGAGAAAGCATCAACTTGTGCGTTTGTTGAACTTTCTTCCTGTAAATTAGTTATGATCGTTTGCTCGACTTTATAGTTCAGTCCTAGGCTAAAAGGAGCTGGAGCTTTAGCTTGTCTGGCATAGTATGGTATTAATTCACTGAAGATATTTGCATCACGAGGAATGACATCATCCTCAGGCAAAATAAGTTCAACTCTTAACTCGTTGGGAAAATATTTAAATTTAAGAGGTGTTGATTGTTCGAGTGTTTTTACATTTAAAAAAACATCTTGAAGTTTATAAGCAGATAATTTCTCTTCACGAATAAATGGAAGAATGGCTTCCTTGAGCTCTTTTCCATTCACATCTATAAGCGTGTCACCTTGTAAATTAGCCGTGACTTCACCAATAAAATGCGAGCGGAAACTGAAGTCAACTTTACTGATCTTTGCTTCCTGATTAGCTCCAAATACTTGTTTAAAAAGTTCATCTGAACTGACAGAACGAGCATAAGAAGCTGGCAATCCCAGCGACATTATAAAAAATGTGTAAGCCAGTTTATTCTTTATCAAATGTCATCTTCACTTGTGCAGTTGGAGAAATTTTTTCAAATTTTCCAGTTCTCGCAAATTTGAATTGGCGTTTAGAATGTGCGAGCACATTTTCTCCGATCATTCCTTTAAGCTCTTCACCTTTTAAAACGACTTCGGATTTTTTTGCTTTATCCACAAATGCTAATTCGAGGTTTCCTAGAATCTGATGTTTATTTCCTGAATTTTCCACAACAAAAAAAAGATCATTATTTTTAGTTATGATTTCTTTGAAAGTTAATTGCGAAGAAAATTTTTCATCCGAAACGTAGAGCGCAGCTACATATCTGAGCAAAATCTTAATATTAGATTTTTTCTTTTTCTCGGCCTGTAAATCAATGGGAAGTTGTTCCGCAATTAAACGATAAGCGAGTTCTTTGTCAGCAGACTCTTTCCCACTCCATGAAACTTTAATTGATCTTTTTTCGTTGGCCTGAAGAATAAGCTGACTAGGATAAAGAGTGAGTTCGTTTCCAATGGCCGAATTAGATTCTTCTCCCATTTCATTCATTTCTCTTTTAGCAAAAGACATCTGAATGGCAATTGGAGAATTTGAATCATTTTCAACATAAAACAAAGTATTGCTACCAGGACCTTTGAAGTCCAGACTCGCTGACATAGGCGAAAATTTGAAAGCAAAAGCATTGAAAGAGAAGAATATTGTGAAAGCAAAAATTAAGCGCTTCATTCCTTGAACCACCTTGTATGAATCGCTTTTAATTTTAAACTAAATTGAGATTAGAAGATATGTTAATTGGCAGAAATATTGATAAAAATTGGCTTAAGAGGCTTAGCGTTTTCAGCAACAAAGTTAATCAACAGTTCATGCCGAATTTGCTTATTTTCATTGGCGATGCGATCGAAGTTAGACAATATTCCTAATTGGTCCAAACCTTTGATTTCGATTTTGTGACGTTCATAAGAGTAGCCCTGATTTGAAGAAATTTTCATAAACCATTGTTCGTTTTTTCCCTTACTCGATAAACGATTCATGCTCGATTGAATGGTGCTCAAAACACGCCCACGCAGTGTCAGACTGGCCTGTTCGGCAGCATGAGTTTGAAAGGCGAAGAATGTTAAGGTGACGAAAAGAAACTTCTTCATGAAAGTTTATCGGCAAAATACCCGACAAACTTAAGCGGGAATAAGCTCCGGAAGTGAGGGGGGATTACTTCCGGAGCTAAGGAAAAATTAGTTAGATGAAATTGTGAAAGTTAGTAGATCTTCGTACGTACCTTCAACCATTGATTCAGCAGCAGCACCAGTATATGAAATGGCTACGTCTTTATTTGTATTCACTACTGAGCCTGTTGCAGCTGAAGCTACATCTGTACCAGCAGCAGTTGAAATGTTAACAGCTGAACCATTGTATTTAAGTGTATATGGTAGAGCTTCAGTTCCACCTACTCTTTCAAGATTTCCAAGCTTTGCTGATTTAATATTAACCTTATACCCAATAGTTTTTGAGTTGTTTTTCTCATTAAGAGTAGCAACTTTTAAATCTGTTGGAGATGCTGAAAGATCAAGAGTTGTTGCTCCTGATTCAGCAGTTACAGCGATACTTAGTCTTTGTTGAACGACACCTCTTAATTGTAGCGTACCTGTAGTAGCTGCAAATGAAGCTGAGGTTAGGGTTAGAAGAGTTGTAATTAGAGCGATCTTTTTCATACTTTTCTCCAAAGTTGAGTGTTGTTGAGTGTTGTTAAAGCACGAGTAATGCCAAAAAATTGGTATCAAACTGGATTGAAGTATCCACCCGATAGCACGCTTTGGTTGATTAGATTTTATACAGGTCGTGTTTTTCTGCTTAAGTTTTTTACAGTGGTGAAGAAATACCACTCTTGTAAATCGTACTGGAATGTAAAAAATTGGAGTGCTTAGAATCGAATTGTGAAGAAAGCTTCAAGATTTTTAAAAGACAAAATGTGAACAAAAACTAGTCATCAAATTCTTTTAAACCATTCACCATCTTTTCATTAATCGTTAGCCATAACTTTTGTTCTTCTGGATTAAGAACACTTATAAACTGCTCCATCCTTTTTAAATAGTTTGGAAGAATTCTGCGTATAGTTTCTTCTGCTTTGGGTGTGAGTTGTACGAGCATTGATCTTTTATCATGTTGGTCTGCTACACGTTCAGCGAATCCATCTTTTTCAAGAGCATCTAAAAATTGGGTCATCGTCCCTCTGCTCACGCTTGTGCGCTTGGCGAGTTCAGATGGAGAAAGAGATTTGCTTTTTTCTTGTTTCAACAGCAAAAGCAGATTGAAGCGCCCTAGAGTTAATCCATATTCAATGAATAATGATTCACGTTTGATGTTCATGTATGTCGCAACTTTTAAAAACTTGAACATACTCTCAATGGCCTCTGGTGCCGTGTTAGGAAATTCAGCAATGAGTTCTTGAACTGCAGGGTCTTTTGGAACTAAAACAATTTTTTCATTCATCATTAAAGTATCCTGTCGCATAAGCTTCTGGTCAAACAGTTAAAAATCAATTTTATCTTTAGCTTTAAGAAAATTAGGTGATAATAAAAATCATGAATAAACATACTGTAAACATGGGCCCTTTAAAATGGATAGATCTCGTCGGACCACAACGGTCGGACCTAACAGAACTTTCTAAAGAATTAGAGATTCCACAGCGGATTCTAGTGAATGCACTCGATCCTGAACATCTGCCGAAATACGATGACCTGGGAACGGCCACAGTTATTTATCTCCGAACGATTGATGCTTCTGGAAATCCTCAGGCCGTTAATATTCAGGACCTCACTACAAAAATCACCCTTATTATTAAAGATAATTTGTTAGTCACTATTCATCGATTGGATAAACCATACTTAAAAGAACTGCGTGAGCGTTCGGAGAATGAAATCCTGTCAATGAAAGAAGTTATTAAAACAATTGTAAGCTCTGCTCTGCTCGCTTTCGATGAACATCTTTCTGCACTTGAAACAAGAGTTGATGATTTTGAAACTTCAATTTTTCAATCAAAAAGAAATCACTCTCTTTTGCGTGAAGGTTACTATTTAAAACGTAGAGCTTCAGCTTTTAGAAAAGTCTTAAAGTTTTCATTAAACATCTTAACGTCACTAGAAAAAAGACCTGAATTTATCTGGAGAGACTTCGCTGGTTTAAATGAAAACATCGAAAGAAACCTTTTTTACAGTGAAGACGTTTTAGAAAACGTTAACGGCTTGATCAACCTTCATATCTCTCTTCTCTCCCACGCAACGAATGAAGCGAGTTTTAAAACAAACGAAGTTATGCGTGTCTTAACTGTCTTCTCCATCTTCTTTCTTCCTTTAAACTTCCTTGCGGGGGTTTATGGAATGAACTTCAAATACATGCCTGAGCTTGAAATGCACAATGGCTACTTTTATGTCCTCGGCGGTATGGCAATTATTTCCCTAGGGATCTTCTACTGGCTCTATAAACGCGGATGGATTGGGAAATAGTTGCTGTCCCTCCAACCCTTTAAAATATGAGGGACAGTAATTTAGACCCTCATTTTTCAATTTGGCCACTATTTTGGGCAGCCCCTTACTAGGACTTCAATTTCAAAAGAAGAATGATTACACGTGCTTTTCCTGCCTCTTTAAAAACTATCCCTGAAAAAAATCAAATTTCAGTTATTCTTAAATAAAGAAACACAAAAAGGATTGAGCACATGAGTACATTCAAAATTGCACTACTTTCATCTCTACTAGCATTCAATGCCTCTTCTTATGCTGTGGAAGAAGCAGCACAGACGAAGGATAAATTAGAATCTACAGCTGGCGGTAAGGCAGTTAAGGAACTTTTGAAAGATCCAAAAAAAGCACCTGAAAATCAAAAATTTGATCCTGCAGCCATTAAAGACCAATATGCAAAAGAGCCAGGTTTTTCGAGCGATTCAGCTGATCAAGAAGAAAAAGATAAAATAGTTGAAGCTAACCAAGAAGTTTTCTCGAACCTTGAAAAAGCTCACGTTCAAGAACTTTATAGATGCGGAAGAATCGGAAACGCTGAAGCTGCTAAAGAATGCAGAAAAGAAGCAACAATGAAAAAAGCTAAAAAATAATAACTAAGTATTAAGAATATTTTTTAACCAGAGTGGTACGTAAATGAAATACTTATTAATCCTCGCTATCTCCTTCAACTTAACTTTTCAGAGTGTGGCCATGGCCCAAGCTGACTCATGCGGTTTAACGACTGATGAAGTTGATGCCATCAACTTATCGGCCGGTCTTACACGTATGGGATTGTTGTCTGCACCAGTTACAATTCTTCAAAGCCCAGGACTCATCAAACCCGTAGGTGATCCTGCTGCATCAGATTCAGTGGCCATGAATAATCAGACTGAACTCTATAGTGCTGCTGAACATGTTGCTAACGAAGTTACTAATAACGATCAAAGCACAGTGATGGCCACACGTTGTAATGATGAGGCTTCAGTTGAAGCGGCTAAAGAAAAAGGTGAATTCCAACTCTATGGTAATGCTTGTATCATCTATCAGCTCGTGAATCGTTTAACTAATATGATGACTGAGTTGGATACAATCGAAAAACAATTGATCGAAGATAAAGGTGTTCAAAATAAAGCAGCTGCCGAAAATGCTAAGCGCGAAGCTGAAATCCAAGATAAAAAAGCAAAAATGGCAGAAGTTAATAAGGATATCAAAAAATCTGTTGATGAAATTAAAAAAGCACAAGATGAATTAGGTAAGGCCAAAGAAGAAATGGCGGCTGCTCAAAAAGCACTTGATGCTGCCAATGCAACAACTTGTCCTGAAGATGATGATGGTTCTTGCGCGAGTGCAAAAGCCGCTGCAGTTGCAGCCGCTCAGAAAGCAGTAGATGATGCTAAGAAAAAAGTTGATGCTGCAAAAGAAAAATTAAATAAAGCAGTTGCTAAACTAGTCGATTACCTTGTTAACAAAATGGGGATCGAAGTTCTTGCGGTTATGTCACTTCTAACAGGTACGATCACTGGTGAAACTGGTGGTGGTGACGTGAGCTTTAAAGTTGGATCAAACGACTATACGCTTGTCGATCTTGGTAAAGTCATTGGTGAAGCTACAGGTACAACTCAAGAAAGAGCAAGATCATTCACAGACGGTGAAGGAAATCGTGGAACTGAGACTTTCTGGTATAACCTTGTAAGAGGAGCTGATGCTTCAGAAGAAAGAGGCCATACTCCTAGCAGAGGTGGAAACATCGGAAACGATTATGTTGGATTCTATAGTACAACTGGAAAACTTGGTGAGGAAGCAACAGAAACTGTAACTCAAACATTAAATATCTTTGCTAACATGGAAAATGGTGCTGACTACATCACAACTATCGCTCTCGCTGCACTAGACTTTAACGAGCAAGTTACTCCGAAGCAAATTGCTGTCCTTGAGTCTCAAAAGACTCCGCAAGCAAGAATGGATGAGCAAGGTAGAAAGATGGAAGAGAAGAATGAACTCAAGTCAAAACTGACTACAATGATTACGAAAACTCTCTGCTACCTTGATAAAACATTGACTGCGTACAAAGGATTCTACAAGACTGCAAAAGAAGCAAACCCTAACCTTAGCCCGTTCTATGATTTCTTGAATACTTTCTCAACAGAAGAATTAGCGAAAAAAGCTAAAGAAGGATACTTCTCTAAAGTTGATCACAAAGCGATTCAGAAAAAAGTTGAATGTTACGCTAAAGGTGGAAACGGAACTTCATGTGCAGCAACTGGTTCTGGCTCTGGATCTGGATCTGAAGGTCAAGTTTCGGGAGTCTATCCTAGAGGTTGTCACTGGTCAGGAGCAGTCTTTGGCCCATCAAAACCAATCACTGCAGTTTGCGATTCTTCTAACATTGGGCAAGTGATGCAAAATGATTCAGGAAACTCTCAGACTTGTGTGTGTCAATAAGGATGACACACTCACATTATTAAGGAGAATAATTAGTGAAACTCAATATAGCTCTTTTTCTTTTTCTCGTGAATTTTGTAGCTGAAGCTGGTACTGGATGTTTGGTCTATAATGGCAAAAGAATGCAAATCGATCCTGCATGTAAGTGTGTGGAGACGAAGACTTGTGCTAAGCCAGTTAAACTAACTTACGACAAGAAATTTTTTGATACAAAAAAACCGAACAACAAACCAGTCTTCAGCGCTAAAGAAAAAGCTGCTTTTGAAAAATACTACGGTCTTTTCAATCAGATCATGGAACTTAAGTCTGTTGGTAAAGGTGACTCTCCTGAAATTAAAGCGCTCTATTTCGATTTAGATAAGCTCAATAGCGAGATCTCAATTCTTCTGCATGCCAATCAGCCAGAAGTCATGAAGAACGCTAAAAAGCGCTATACTGAGCAATCTAAAAAGCGTGCTTTAAAAAGAGCGGAAACAGACAAAGCGATCAGAAAATTTCTGCAATCAAAAGACGGAATACCTCTCGCTAAATCGGTTCCTCAACCTGCAGTGAAAGAACTAAAGTCACAGGTTGCAGAAAAAAAACCAGTTAACGCCCCTGCTCCTGTTACAGTTGTTGGTCAGAACTCATCTGTTTCTTCGGAAAGATTTTCTGATGATGAGAAAAAAGATATCGTGAAAAAGTTGAATAATGAAAATCTGGAAATCAAAGAAGATGATTCACTCTTTGATATCATCTCTAAAACGTACAAAGGGAAAGCTTACAAAAAACTGTGGGCACCAAAAGATCTTGAAGAGCCTCAGAAGACACCTTAATTAAATCTTTCAAAAGAATTGCCTTCGTCTTAAACGAAGGCAATTCCTCATAATTTATTTTACGTAAATAAGTTTAAAAAGAGCATCTCCAAGTTTTTTCCCGGCCACTACATCGCTTGGATGGTGAACACCACCAATGATTCTGTTGAGAGCTGCTTGATCAGCTGTTTTCAGTAAAGCTTCTTTTCTTTCAGGGTAAACAGTGGCGATCAGCAAGGCCATTGCTCTTGCCATTGTCGTATGACCGCTTGGGTAAGCAGATGAACCCTCTAAATCGATACAAGGTTTAACTTCTGGGTTCGCATCATAAGGTCTGAGTCGATTAAACAATTTCTTAGCGCGATAAAAGTTTAAAGAAATTTAAAAAAACTATTTAAAAAAAATTCTTAGTAAACATTTATATTGTTTAATGGTTTAAGTG
>CBIHOP010000017.1:0-19194 GCA_966211385.1 uncultured Bacteriovorax sp. | reverse complement strand
ATCTTCTTTGTAAACTTTTCGCTTCTTTAAGGGTTAACGGCCCACCTTCATAAGCAAACATTGATGTAATTTTGGCGCTATGTTGGCTATTGGCCAAATTGCATTCTTCCGTCGTTCTTTCATTTTGCCACTTCAATATTTCAGCATAATCTGCAGCCTCTTCACTCGAACCTTTAGCTGGGAAATCTCCAATAATATTTTTAATTGTGTTTTTTGTTAGTACTTTGACTAAAAATTTTTCATCTTGTGCTTGCGTGTTTGAAACACTCAAAGCGATAAGAAACAAAAAAGCGAACATTCGTGACATGCAACAACTCCTTAGATTTTGAGATCAATTTTTCAAAATATATAGATCATACTCAAAATGATTTTTATTTTTTCTTGCAATAATTGAAATTTTTACAGTTTTAGATGAAACAATCTGTCCGCGGGACAATGTTCGTTTTGATTTAATTTTAAGTAGGGAAAAAAGTGGTGCCCTGCGAGGGACTTGAACCCCCACGCTTGCGCACCAGATCCTAAGTCTGGCGTGTCTGCCAATTTCACCAGCAGGGCGTTTTTGAGAGTCCTAATTTAATGAATGATGCTGAGAAAGACAAGCAAAAAAATGATCTCTAAGCAGCTTTTTTGTCGGATTGACCCAGCTTTTTTTCCAATTCAGCGATCTTAGCGAGAAGAACCGTATTTTCTTGTTTAAGTTTGATGGCCTCTTTCTTCTTTTCAGCAATTTCGGCAGTCGCTTCGGCCACACGCTGGCTCGCAACCTCGAGCTGCTTGATATAGGCTTCATTCCCTTTAGAAGTGGCGGCCACGGTCTTACGTTTAAGCTCTGATTCCATCTTCGACGAGGCGAATTTAAGCTTCTGTTCAAGACTCTTTAACTCACGCGCCTGGGCCTTGTTTTGTTCTTCTAATTTGCGTTTCTCGATCATGAGATTTTGAATTTCTTCTTCTGAATCTGATTGATCTGGAATCGTTGCTGTTTTTAATTTTTCATATTCGTCTTTTAGTCGTTGTGAGTGCTCAGCTTCATTACTCAGACGAAGCTCAAGCTCGGCCTTCTCTTTCTTAAAGCGCTCAATGAGTGTTTGGGCCATTGAGATACTTGTTTTCAATGTCAGGATTTCTTTATCGCGCTTCTGGATACCATCACTCTCTTTGAGATCTTTGTTATCCATATTGTCGCTGATGACATTGATTTTTTTGTTAGCAAGATCGAGTTGAGCGGCCAGTGCTTCATTGTCTTTTTCTAACGATGATAATCTTTCTACGTTTGCATTTTCAGAACTTCGCGAAAATTCTTCTCGAACATCACGTAAACGTTCTTCTGTGAGATGAATTTTCTCTTGAGTTGCACTTAAAACTGCTTCGTAATCAGCGCGCACTTTCTCCAGCATTTTGTCTTTGTTCTTGAGCGCCGTCATGGTTTTTGCGAGAGCATTCTTTAATTTTAGATTATCAGCAAGCGACTCAGCATTTGAAAGTTTGAGATTTTCATCTCGCATTTTCAACATTTCATTTTTCATTTGTTCCATGACTTTTTTCATGCGAACAATCTGAGACTCATATTTTGTTTTTTGAGAAGCAAGCTCCGCTTCTTTTTGATTAAAGACTTCCTGAGGAACAACTTCCGCTCGCACTACATCTTTAGCAACGGCTTCTTCAACAATTTCCCCAACGATAATTCGCACATCATCTTCAGAAGCATCAAGCTGAGTTGAAACAACCCGAATGATATCTTCTTTTAGAACATTTCGTCCCTCGCCCTTAATACGAGAAACTTCATCTTCAATCTTTTGTGATATTTCTAATTTTTGAACTTCCCATTTCTGATCATTCGTCAGATCTTGTGTTACACCAGAAATAGTCTGTTTGAAATCATCAGCTTTTTCTGGCGCGCCTTTAACTCGTGTAAAGCCGCCAGCAAGATCCTCATGTTTCCCGTGAATCATTAGCGTTTCTTCAATATCACTTAATGATTTTCCAGAGAGAATTCTTTTGATGTCATCCGTTTGATTATCAAGATTGGTATCTGCAATTTTTTTCACAAAATCACTTATACCATCATAGAGATTTTCATCTTGAAGAAGCTTTAAAATGAAGCCTTTGATTTCATCATCAATTTCAGCCAGGGCATCCTGGCGTGGATACTGAGTCATGTAATACTCAACATCTAATATCTCAAGTTTTTCAACGGCCTTCGGTGCTTCTTCATTTTTGCGATAGTTGCGAATAAAGAGCGCAATTTTTCTGGCAAGCCCTAATTTTTTAGCTTGTTCGTTCTCGCGAGGATTGTAATTAACAGCTTCTTTTTCTTCCAAGCCCGATTTTACTTCAAGAGCTGTTGCTTGAATGATCTTAGTCGTAATCTCGTTGAAGAAAGAAGCATGGAAGTTTTTTAATTTCTGATCGCGGAACCATAAAACAGAGACAGTTAATCGATTGCGTTTTGAAAAATAATTAACTTCGAAAAACTGTGTCTTTTTATTGTAGAAATTTATTTTCTCTGGAACACTTAAAAATTCTTCTTGCAGATTGAATTCTTTTTTGTCGAATGTCACTTGAACAGCAAAAGCATTTTCATTAAAGGCATAGTTCACTTCAACATATCGTTGATCGATTTCTGCAAACTCCACATCTTTAAGAGCAGTGAGAATGAGCTCGTTCAGTACTGTTCGAATCTGGTCATAATCAAATTGTGCTTTATAAGCTTCAATCACCATCGTATCGATGAAATACCCTACATTCAGGTATTCATGGATTTTCAGAATGAACATTTTCTTCAGGTTTTGCGAATAGCGCTCAATAAAATCGTATTCAGGACCATTATTAAATTGGGCATGCAATAAACGCTGAACATGAATGTTATCTAAGGCAGACTGATCAAAAACACCGCGAACACTTTTTTCAAGTTCCGGTGGAAGTTCAATGCTTGCAGAGGTTTTTATTCGAGGAAAGTCGATAATTTCTGGAACGTGCCCATCTAAAATAAAGTCACAATTAACGACACTTTCAACGTCAGTTTCGTGAACAATATCCCAACCCATGCCTTTGAAAAAAGCACCCACTGGAGCTTCTAAAAGCTCCGGCGACATGATGATTTTTTTCTTAAGGCCAGTTGTCAAAAAAACTCCAATCAGGCCGCGGCCTGAGTACCTGTTCTAAACGCCACTAAGTTCGTTTTTATCAAACTTAAAACTTTGGCATTGATTTTAAATCTGCCATCATAAATCTCTGCGAGAATGTTTTTTCCTTCGTAATCTTCTGTCCATTGAAAATAATAATTCAATGAACTTAGAATAAGTTCCAGATCATTCATATCTTCTGTTTTGATTCCAAGAACACCGGATCCATCAAACTTCTCCAGCATAAAACGCTGTTGAAAATTTTCTTTGTCACTTATCGTTTTAATAAACTGGTGATCACCTTCGCTCAAATGCGGTTGCTGGCGAATAATTTCTAATTTATTTTTGAGAACTCCAATGAGCTGTTCGGGTCCCAATTGCATCAGGTTTCTCATTGTCGTGGTAAAAAGATTATTCAGGAACTGCGTATCGTAGTGTCCCATAAGGAAAGCACAGAATACATATGAACTGGCCACACTCATTCCACGTTTGAAGAAGTTAATATCTCGATTGAGATATGAACGTGCTTCCTCTCGTGAAAACTGCGAAAAAAGTTTCCAAGCAAGTTGGTTCAGATCATCTTGCGTGCGATTGGAATTAATATAATTTTTGAACAACAATCCAAGAAACTCATTGCGATGTTTTAATTTGTGTTTGATTTGTTCACCTTCGGAAAACGCACGATAGACGCCAGCAAACTCAGCATGCCCAGCTGTCTCATCATCATTTTGAATGATAACTTTGTGTCCACCTTTTTGAAGTTTCGCAATCATCTCGAGATTGAGAAAACTTCCCTTGGCAGAGATGACAACTTCAGAACCTGATCGTTGAATCCAAACGATTCGACCGGGCGACAAGATGTCGTCTTTAATGTCATCAATATTCACTTCTTCAATTTTCACGTTTGTCCTTTAAGGGCCTTCTCCTAGCACTTTTCGGGAAAAAATAGAAAATATTGATGGAATCTTACGACTAGATAAAAAAAAGCCTCACATGAAGTGAGGCCTTACTTGAGTTATTTGTTTGGATTATAACAGCGATATTGATGAGTCGGAGAATGAGTTGTCACAGCTGGAAATTCTTTGCGACAAACATCTAAAGCATTCCAGCATCTTGGATTGAAATGACATCCAGATGGAGGATTCATTGGGCTTGGAATGTCCCCTTCAAGAATAATTCTATCAGCACGCTTATCTGTTGTTGGCTGAGGAATAGCTGAGAACAACGCTTTAGTATACGGGTGTTTTGCATGTCCATAGAGTTCTGAAGACTCTGCTACTTCAACCATATTTCCAAGATACATAACAGCAACACGATTTGAGATATATTCAACAACTTTTAAATCGTGTGCGATGAAGAGATAAGTTAGTCCTAGTTCTTTTTGTAGATCCATCAAAAGATTTACAACCTGAGCTTGAACTGAAACGTCGAGAGCAGAAACAGGCTCATCACAAACGATGAACTCTGGCTCTACTGCAAGTGCGCGAGCGATACAGATACGTTGTCTCTGTCCACCTGAGAACTCGTGTGGGTACTTATTTAAAGCGTCTGCTGGTAACTGAACTTGGTTAAGAAGTTGAAGAAGTCTCTTCTTACGTGCTTCTTTATCAGTGTGCAATTCATGAATGTCCATTGGCTCAGAGAGGATGTCTCCGATAGTCATTCTTGGGTTAAGTGAAGCATACGGATCTTGAAAAATGATCTGCATTTTTCTTCTGATCGCACGCATTTCGCTCGCAGAATTGTTAACGATATTTTTTCCGTTGAAAATAATTTCACCAGAAGTCGGTTCGATCAATCTTAGAATCGAGCGACCAAGAGTTGTTTTACCGCATCCTGATTCACCTACAAGTCCAAGTGTCTCACCTTTTTTGATTTTAAAACTTACGTTGTTCACGGCCTTAACCGCGCCCACTTCTCTACCTAACAATCCACCTTTGATTGGGAATGTTTTGCAGAGATCTTTTACTTCAATTAAATATTCGCTCATAGTCCTTTTCCTTCGAATTGTTTAAGAGGGTTGAAACATGCAGCAAGTTGATTAGGATTCATTTCCATCAATCTTGGCTCCCCTTGAACACCACGACATTTTTCCGTTACGTTGATACAACGATCCTGGAAATTACATCCAGGTGGAAGATCGAACAATGATGGAACCATTCCTTCAATTGTTTTAAGACGATCTTTTTTGTGACCTGTCGTTGAATCGAAAGATGGAATCGAATCCATCAATCCTTTCGTGTACGGATGTCTTGGGTGATTAAATAGTGTTTTAACGTCAGCTGTTTCTACGATCTGACCACAGTACATAACCGCAACAGTGTCACATGTTTCAGCAACAACACCAAGGTCGTGAGTGATGAGGATAATCCCCATTCCCAATTCCTTTTGCAGTTTTTTCATAAGCTCTAAAATCTGAGCTTGAATAGTAACGTCGAGAGCAGTTGTCGGCTCATCGGCGATAAGAATATCTGGTTCACATGAAAGTGCGATGGCGATCATCACACGTTGTCTCATCCCACCTGATAATTGGTGAGGGTATTCTTTAACACGTTTATCTGGTGAAGGAATACCTACGAGACGAAGCATATCGATAGCTTTTGCTTCTCTTTCTTTTTTCGATAATTGCGGTTGGTGAAGTTCGATTACTTCTTCAATTTGATTTCCGATTGTGAAAACCGGATTGAGTGAAGTCATCGGCTCTTGGAAGATCATCGCGATTTTATTTCCGCGAATTTTTCTCATTTCGTGCGGAGGCATATTAACTAAACTTTTACCGTTAAAGTTAATTTGTCCGCTTGCAATTCTTCCTGGAGGATTTGGAATGAGACCCATGATCGCTAGAGCTGAAACAGATTTACCTGAACCAGACTCACCTACGATACCGATCGTCTTTCCTTTATAAACGTCAAAGTTAACACCGTTAACCGCTTTGATTGTTCCACGGTCAGTTCTAAATTCAACGACAAGATCTTTTACTTCTAAAATTTTCTCAGTACTCATAACTTCCTTATTTCCCTTTTAACTTTGGATCAAGAGCATCACGAAGAGCGTCTCCCAAAATGTTAAATGAAAGTACAATAATAAACATCGCAAGAGTCGCAGCTCCAAGCTGCCACCAAACTCCACGAGCTAGTTCTAATTTTGAATCGTCTATCATTGTACCCCAACTTGGGCGTCCTTGTACCCCTAAACCGAGATAAGAAAGAATTACCTCAGATTTAATGGCCGCCTCAAACGTTAGGGAAAAGTTGATAATCAATACGTGCGAGATGTTTGGTAGGATATGCTTAAAGATTTTTCGTGTATTGCTCGCTCCGATTGCGTTTGCAGCTTGAGCATATTCACGGTCTTTGTGTCTCATAACTTCACCGCGAACGATTCGGCAGAGACCAACCCAAGACGTTATACCTAAGGAAATGAAAACGGTCGTCGTCCCCTTTCCTAAAATAAAGGCAATTGATACGAGAAGCATGATTCCTGGAATTGATGAAAACGTTGTGTAGAACCAAACAATAAACTCATCAACCAACCCACCAAAATACCCGGCGATCATTCCCAGTAGTGTACCAATCGTGATGGAAATAAAGGCCGTCGCAAGACCAATGGCCACTGCTGTTTCAGCGCCCTTAACCATTTTCCAAAAAACGCTTCTTCCGAAAATATCTGTACCGAAAATAAATTCAGCACTAGGAGGAGCATACGAAGGACCAATTTCTAATCCCCAGTTACTTGCTAAAACTCCCATAAAAACGAGAAGAGCAACGATAAAATAAAACGCAACAATAATAAGCGCTGTTAGAGAAAGTTTATCATTGATAATCGTGTGAACAGCATGCTGCCATAACGACTTTGATTGTTTCTTTTTTGGTTCATTGGTCTCAACAGAACCTACAGCTTGAGCACTTGAAGTCATATATATCCTTTCTATTTCAATTTCATACGTGGATCGACCACAGTGTAGAGAACGTCAGTCAGCACGTTAAAGAGAATAAAACCTACTGCTGTCATAATCGTCATTGCTTTGATCACGGGAAAGTCACTGTTGTTGATTGCTTTCAACGTGAGTCCACCCAATCCTGGAATTGAGAAGAACGATTCAAGCAGAAGGAAACCAATAATCAATGTAGGGATCTGGATAATGACGTAAGTAAGGATCGGGATCATAGCGTTCTTAAGAACATGATCACAGTCTCTGTCAGTCCTTTCGCACGCGCTGTACGAACGTAGTCTTGGTAAACTTCGTCGAGAATAATGGCGCGGTAGAAACGTGTATCTGGTCCAAGGCCAATGAACACATAAAGGAAAACAGGAAGAATGATGTATGGAATGAAATATGGGAATCCATGCTCGTATCCCGAAATTTCAAACCATCCTAATTCATAAGCAAGGAACCACTGTCCAAAAAGGATGTAGGCCAGACTTGGAATACTCATCATCGCGATTGAAACAATCAAAACAATCTTATCGATCAATTTGCCACGGTAAAACGCAACAAGAAGAGCAAGTGAGATTGAGAAAATGTTCGTCAACACGAATACCGGAACAGTAATGCTTAAAGAAGGAATTGAACCTGCTTTAATGAGTTCCCAAATATTTTGCTTCGATGACCACGAGTAACCAAAATCGAATGTGAAGGCAGACTTCACGATGTCGAGATATTGATTCCAGAATGGTTTATCAAGACCAAGCTCGCGATGGAGTGTCGCGATTTGTTCAACAGTAGCGTGACGACCCAACAAAATAAATGCTGGGTCAGGCGCTACAACGTTAAAGATAATAAAGATGATAAAGCAGACTCCTAGTAGAACAGGAATGACGTAAAGGAGTCTGCGTAGAATATAAAAATAGAGATTCATTTATTATTCACCGATTAAAATTTTTTCAACAACTCTTCTTTTTTGGCCGTATCAATATTGATGTACTGGTAAGAATCGTGGTGAAGATCACTTGGACGATAGTTACGTAGCCATCCTTGTTGAAGCGTGTAAGCCTGGCGGTGCATGTTGAAAAGAACAACAACTTCTTCCGCTAGGAACTTATTAAGTTTTTCGTAACGAGCAGTTCTCTCTGGAGAATCTTGCATAACAACCGCTTGTTCGAATTCTTTGTTGTATTGAGGATTGTTGTAGTTCGAGCTGTTAGCTCCTGGTGAACTATTTGGTCCGTAGAAAAGTTGTAGGAAGTTTTCTGCATCTGGGTAATCAGCTCCCCAAGCAGCACCGAACATTTGAACTCCACGCTTTTTAAGTTTCGCTTGGAATTCTGGCCATGGTGAAGCAGAAACTTTGATCTTGATTCCGATTTGCTCCATTTGCTTCTGGAAGAACTCTCCCATTTGACGAGATGTTGTTGAATCTGGAATGTCGTAAGTAATTTCTGGTAAACCTTTTCCGTCTGGGTAGCCAGCAAGTTTCATAAACTCTTTTGCTTTTTCCAGGTTTGGTCCTTTATAAGGATTTACATAATCTTTAGCTGCAGTTCCTGCAATCCCAGGAGGGATAGCACCTTGAGCAGAGAAAGATGTATTGTTATAGAAAAGTACGTTTGATTTTGCTTCATCGAAAGCTAAAGAGATTGCTCTTCTTAAGTTAACGTTGTTGAAAAGTTTATGTTCATAGTTAAACGCTGTGTACGTTAAGTCTAACTGTGGAGAGATCGTAAGAGTTAATCCAAGTTTCTCAAGCTCTGGAGAAAGCTTGTTGTCTTTAATCGCAGTCGCGAAGTTATCTTTCGGAACTCCGTACCAGTCAATTTCACCTTTATTGAATTTTAACCAAGCTGGTTGAGACTCAACCATAACGTGAACAACGATCTTATCTACTAATGGAAGTTTTTTTCCAGCGTCAGCAAGAAGGTGTTGGAACTCAGGTGAAGCGTCTGAAGGATATAGCTTCTCTCTGAAAGTTGGGTTCTTTGTATAAGTGATACGTTTTCCTTGGTCGAACTTTGGAAGAACGTATGGTCCAGTTCCTACTGGGTGGTTAATGAATTCTTTACCGTATTTAGCAACAACTTCTTTTGAAACAACCGCAGTGAATCCCATTGCTAGAGCGTAAAGGAATTGCGGGAACGGTTTCGCAAGTTTGAATTGAAGTGTGTACTTATCAAGAGCTTTTAAACCTTCAACTTCTTCATCGTAATTTGTGACTGGAAGTTTTTCGTTTTTAGCTCTCCACTCGTTAAGACCTTTTAATTTGCCATCAAGGATCCACCAGCCGTTAGCTTGGTTTTTTGAATCTGCAAGACGCTTGATTGAGTAAACGAAGTCAGAAGCTTCAACTTCTCTTCCTTTACCATTTGGGAAAGCAGCATCGTCTTGGAAGACTACGCCTTTTCTGATTTTGAAAGTGTAAGTGATTCCATCTTTTGAAACTTCCGGCATCGACTCCGCAAGGTTTGGAATAAGTTCATATGGCATCTTCAACCAGTGATAAGCCAATAGGCCTTCATAGATTTTTCCGATTTCGCGACCTGAATAAAGGTCATCGGCCATAATTGGATCGTATCCCTTAATTTCAGCTGGGCTGATAATGTTCAGGACGCGCTCGCTTGCGTTTTGCTTTTTTGCACAACCAGTAACAACTAGTAGTGAAAAAGCGACGAGGACACTAGTAAACGTCAAAAAGATGTTTCGCATTTTCATTTTCAAAATCCTTTATTAACAAAATAAAATGGTCGGACTTTTATTTATAGCTATGAATAGCCTCTTTTGTCATTCATTTTGGGAATTTTTTTTTGCGGAGATTGCGCGTGACGAAACTTTATTTATTCACAGGCTTGCGGAACTAAAAACAGTGTCACAATGGCATCAGGAGAATGGTCTTTGATATAAATTTTAAAGACAGTTCTTTCAAAGAATTTTTCATTAGCTGCGAAGTTATCTACAACAAATCTATAAGATGGTGTCGTGCGTTCCAATAAAAAATGTCCATCTTTCATTTCTAATGCATAGTGAGATGGAACGATGTCGTTGGCCCTGAATCTTAAAAAGTCAGATGCGAAAACAAAAAATTCTTCAACGGCCTTGGCGATTCTCGCCCGATCTTCACGCGGCCCAATATGATCTTTGAGGAGTTCCGAGATCTCAGAATTTTTAATATCGCGATTCACGACTTCAGGATTGAGACTCAAACTCAATAATTTTTCACCAACAATAGGAAAATCAAGTGCGAGATCAAAACGATTTTTATTTTTTTGAAGAACCGCTTCGTACGAAAAAGTATGTTTAGTCGTCAGAAGCTCAATGCGACCTTTTCCCGAACTGTTCAAACATATTTTTTTAAATTCAGAGAGAGCTTCCCTTCCCGTTAGTTTTCCCGTCTTCAGGCCCGCGCATGAAGACAGGAAAAGCATCATGAAGAGAACGCTTAAGGAACTGAAGCTGGGAGACGAGATTTTTCGAGGTCTTCTAAAATTTTTAATACGTCTTTCCTTTCAGTTTCTGCCTTCGTGTATTGCAGGGACTCTGTGAGATAAACTTTCGCTTTATCATAGTGTGAAAGGCGCTGGTAAATCATTCCGAGGTGCTTCGTGATTGTCGGATCACCCTTCACAAGTTCAATTGCTTTTTTCGATTCTTTCAGCGCCTCTGCGTATTTTCCTACTTGATAGTAATACCAGGCTAGTGAATCGCGAATGTATCCATCATCAGGACGAAGGCTTACAGCTTTTGAAATATATTCAAAAGCGAGATCCATTTTTTCATTTCTTTCTAAATAAGAGTATCCCATAAAGTTAAGAGCGTGCGCATTGTTTGGATCTTTATCGATGATCACTTGAACAAGCTTACGTGCATCCAGATATTGTCCATTCTTCTCCATAAGAGAAGCGAGATAATAGCTGTGGCTCTCCGTAAAACTCTTGTGCTCTTTTACTGCTTCAAGTGAAGCGATCGAACGTCCATATTGAAATGTATCTTCAAAAAAACTAGCTTCGAGCATCTTTAATTCAACCATCATTTCTGGTTGTTCTTTCGTTCGAGTAGCGACAAATTGGGTGAATTCAGTAATGGGTTTCTGATGATTTTGAACATAAGCTTCGCGTGCTAATGCTCCCAAAATTTGTCCCATCTGCACACCTGCTTCACCATACAAAGGACTGCCTTTTTGAATGCGCTTAAACGAATTCATAGCTTCATCCTGCTTCTGTGTTTGCTGGTAAAGGGCACCGAGATAATAGTGAACTTTGTCAGAATCTGGTACGACTTCCTGAACTTCTTTTAATAATGTAATGGCCTCTTCATAACGAGAAACATCAGAGTATAAAAGTGCAAGACGAACTTTTAAATTAACATCATTTGTATCGAGCGAACTCAGAGCTTCAGCGTATGGCAGGACTTCTTCATTTTTATCGAGAGAAAACATGATTGCCACTAAACGTGAAAGTACCGTGGAACTGTTCATGTTGTCTTCAGTATCCAGGAACTTTTTGTAGACGTTCATCGCAGCTACGAATTGATCTTTCTCCTCGTATAAAGCGCCTACGGCCAAAGCCGCTTGTGCATAAGATGGATCAATTTTTAATGAACGTTCGAAATGTTTTTTAGCTTCTTCTTTGTGGCCGCGTTCATATTCCATTCTTCCGCGGTAAAAAGAAAAAACCGGATTTTCTTTATTTGTTTTTTCACAGTTCATCAGCAGCGCATGAGCTTCTTTATAAAGTTTCTCACCTGAGTAGGATTTCGAAAGAAAGAGACAAGCTTCTTCAGATTGAGGATCAGCGGCCAGTAAACGTTGATAAGCTCCTCTCGCCTCTTTAGGTTTTTCGAGAGCAGCATATACGCCCGCTAAAATAAGTCCAATTGATTCGTCTTTATAATTGGCTTCTTTAAAAAGAGTTTCGAGAAGTTTCTCCGCTTCTTTTAAATCAGCTGAGCGAATGAGCTCGATTGCATATTTCTTTTTAATGAATTGATCAGATGGTTGAAGATCCATCGTGTATTTAAAAATACGTGCAGCCGTTTGATAATCCCCTCTCATCGAAGCATCGTTGGCCTTAATAAATAAATCAGTCGCTAAATATTCCGGCGCCCTTCCACCTACTTTTAAAGCGGACTCCACCATCTGCTTAAGCTCATCACCTTTAATGCCCAATTCGGCTTCGGGATTAAAAGAAATAAGTTTTATTGGAGTTTCTGTTTGGCCTGGAGAATAGTGCGAGCAAGAGCTTGCTAGTAGAGCGGTTAAAACCAATGTGAGCTGTAGTGTACGCATAGGCCATCCAAGGCGGTCTAAGAGAATAATCTCCCTTGGAACTTTTTCGAACTTCTAAGAAAAAGCTTTAATAAACCCTCTTCAAAACCCCTTGAATGAACAAAAAATCCTCTCCCAACAAGCAGAGTCTAGTAGTTGATTTAATTGATTAATTGAAAATTATCAGGGGACCCCTAAAAATTGTTTGGGAATTTGTTTGACAGCATTATTTTAATATTGTTATTTCTGGCTGGCTTCCGCTGAAGACCCCAAAAGGGATTCAGAGAAGACGGCTTAAGTGGTTGAAATTAAAACAATCACATCTTGAGAACTCCGTTCACTGAAAAAAGTACGTTAAAAGATTAAAAATCAGGAGACGGACCTTTTTTTTGTGATAGAAGTTCAAGGCCTGAAATCAATATTCGCAAGAGCTACGATGCTCTCGATTAAAATAGGGGAAATAACATGAGCGACGTAAGAATCATTAAGCGTTACCAGAACAGAAAACTTTATGACACTCACCAGAGCTGTTACGTGACTCTAGAAGAGATCGCGCAAATCATCCGCGAAGGAAATGAGATCCAAGTTATCGACAACAAAACTAAAAATGACATCACTTACATCACTCAAATCCAACTTCTTTTCGATCAAGAGAAAAAATCAACAAGAGCTGGAGATGTAGAACTTCTTAAGCGCGTAATCCGCTCTGAAGAAGGAACTTTTACTGGTCACATCAAAGCTCTTGAGAGATCAGCTGGCGTTTCATCATCAGAATTCAAAGCTCCATTCATGAGCTCTGAAATGAACTCTGCTATTGAAACTACAACGACTTTAAACTAAAATTTTAAGCATTAGATCTTTCTTTAATAAAGGTACTTAATGCTTAGCAAAAATTTTATAAAAGTTACACTTGCACCCGTCTTCATGGCGGGTGTTTTATTTCTCGCCTCACCTTCTGCTTTTTCTCAACAAATGAAACCCAACATCGGCGCCCTCACGAGTGATAAAACCGCTCAAAAGGTTAACGACGATATTCCTGCAGCTGGTGAACGCATTCCAAACGACGTCAATAGACACGCCATTGGAATCGGGATCGGACAAACATTTCTACGTTCTGATTTTCACGATCATGGAACGGATAAAATCACTCCTGATCTTTACTACAACTACTCTGCTAGCTATTCATTCGATTTCATGGCCAACTTCCATTGGTCAAAACATGAATATTTAAATCGTGATGTAGAAATCAAAGGTCTTGCCCTCGCGATCAAAGGAAAAGGTTTTCAATTTGATGCCTTCACTCCTTACGCGTTTGGTGGATTTGGTTTTTATCTTCCTGAAGCCACAAGAATTCTTGCGGGTGTTCCAACAGAAACTCGCTCGCAATTAGTTTTCGGGATGAACTTTGGTGTGGGTGTTGAGCTTCGTCTTAATGACATGGCCAACGTGGGTGTTATCGCTCACTATCACGACCCATTCGACGTCCGACAAGAAGTCGGAGCTGACTTAGAGGGATCTTATATGAAGCTTTTGATTATCGCTTCATATACGTTCAACTAAATGCCCGCCTCACCGTACCGCCTCTATATCATCACTGGTAAAGGTGGTGTCGGTAAAACATCGCTTTCCATGGCGCTTACAAAACATCTTGAAGCTCAAGGTGTGAACGTCAAATACAATTGTTTTTATCAAACGCCAGAGCCTGAGCTTTGGCGCAAACTTTCTCTGCCCGTCCTTGAAGCCGATCTTTTTTCCAGTGCAGAAATGTACATTGGGAAAAAACTTAAATCGACGACAATTGCTTCATGGATTATGCGCACGCATTTTTTCAAATCGCTGTTTCAAATGATTCCTGGTTTGGGACACATGATTTTGCTCGGAAGACTAATCGAAGAAATGCAGAACGATCATACACTGACGATCGTGCTTGATTCACCAGCTTCAGGCCATGCGCTCACAATGTTTGAATCTTCTTCGAACTTCAACACAATTTTCGGAAAAGGATTGATCGTTAAAGACATTGAACGCATGCAAGGATTTCTCTCTGGAGAACGCTGCTTAAAAACATACGTAGTCGCCATCGCTACTGAGCTAGCACTCGTGGAAGCGCATGACTTAAAGCGTGAATTGGAATCAAATTCCAATGGACTCAAAATGGAGCCGGAAATTGTCATTAACGATTCTTTCAGCCGCTACATAGAAAAAGAAAATATTGCCAAAGAAGATCTGCCGGATTTTCTCCAGTCGAAATTAAAACAAGAAGAACCCGTTCTCGTGCAACACCCAACTCTTCCGCATGTTGATGAAACAGAACAGGATAAGATCGTAAAAGAAATCCTTCCTCTTATGGAGAGATTTGTATGACGACAAAAGTTCCTTTTAAAAAAGTAGAAATCTTTTGCGGTACAGGTGGTGTTGGTAAAACAACTATCGCTACAGCACGTGCGCTGGACTTAGCTGGTGAAGGGAAAAAAGTTTTATTAATCACTATTGATCCTGCAAAACGTTTAAAACAAATTCTACAATTACCAGATAACGACGATGGAGAAATACATTCAGTCGCACTTGGTTTCGATGCGATCTTGATGTCTCCTGGAGCTACATTAAGACGAATCGCTCGCGAGAAAGGACTCGAGCAGGAATTTGAATCCAATATCATCAAAACACTTTCACGTCCTTATGGCGGCATGAATGAAATTATGTCGATCATTGAAGTGCAGTTTCAACTGCAAAAGAACCATTACGATACTATTATTTTAGATACTCCTCCGGGAAAACACTTCATCGATTTCCTAGAATCATCTGAAAAAATTAAAAACTTTTTTGATAAATCTTTTCTCGAAATTTTTGAGTATTTGGGTAAAAGCATTCATGGTGAAAAAAAATCAAAAAATATCTTCACAATGGTCATTTCAAGTGGAGTGAAGAAACTCTTGAGTTACCTTGAAGACGTTACTGGAGCAGAATTTGTCCGTGAATTCATCGATGCAGTCCTAGCACTTTATCGCTGTCGCGATTCGTTTTTGAGTGCTTTAGAATTTCAACATCAATTGCGTCAGGAAAGTTTTTCCAATTGGTTTTTAGTCACGAGTGTCGAACAACAAAAAATGCACGAAGCTCAGGTTCTCAAAGAGCAAGCCGCTCAGTTTATGCACAATGATCTTTTTGTGGTGATAAATAAGTGCCTTACGCCCTATTTGAGCGCTTGGGAGCCAGCTCCCGGATCACCGCTAGCTAAATTGAAAAAAGGAATGATTTTAAGAGAAGCTCAGCTCTCGGACTTTGCTAGTAAAAACTTCACAAAAGTATTAAAATTTCATGAAATAAATGATCCTTCGCCCTTAGAGCATGTGAAAGGCCTGGCCCTCCAATTTAAGGCGTAGTTAACTCAAAAATCCAGTGGAATTTAATGGAACTTAAAATCAAAACCAAAGAACAGTTAGAGAATTTCGTTTGCGAACATTGGGACGAAATCAACGAATACATCGAAAACAAGAAAAAGAATCTTCCGATTCCATTTTATTCAAGCGTTGATATTCGCGAGAGTAAATTTAAATATGCGCCCGTTGATCACAACATGTACCCGGCCGGATTCAACAACCTTTGCAGTGTCGATCATCGTGAAGCCACTCGCGTAGCTGGCGAGACAATCAAAAAATTAAATCCGTCAGCAAAAATGGTCGGAATTTTTCCTGAATCACATACTAAAAATTTAATGTATCTTGATCACCTGGTGACATTAGGAAAAATGATCGAAGATGCTGGTTATAAAGTTCGCTTTCTTAGTTTTGATCCTGCTCTTTTTCCTGGCGAAGAAGATTGTCACGGATTGATTTCTAACTCGGGATCACCGCTTACCATTTGCAAGGCATCGCTCAAAGACGGAAAACTTTTTGTGAATGGCGAGCAAATGGACATCGTTATTTGCAACAACGATCAATCTAACCCTTGGCCGATTGACTGGAATCAAGTGACGACACCCATCACTCCAACTCCGAAAATTGGATGGTTTCGTCGCCAGAAAAATATCCATTTTACTTACTATAAAAAAGTGGCAGATGAATTCTGCGCGCACTTTGGAATTGATTCGGATCTCATCCAGGCAAAATTCCGCGCTGTCGAAGATGTAGATTTTGAAAATAAAAATGGTCTTGAAAAATTAGGCGCTGAAGTTGATGGTCTCATCAGTGAACTCAAACCTGATTCAAAAGTTTTTGTGAAAGCTTCGCAAGGAACTTATGGAATGGGGATCAGTGTTGTTTCAAGCGGTGAAGAAATCATCAACATGAACCGCAAAACCCGCAACAAAATGGACGTGGGTAAAAATAGCATCAAGTTTACTTCACTGCTCGTTCAAGAAGGTGTTGAAACAATCATTAAATACGATGACAAACCAGCTGAGATCACCATTTATCTCATCGATGGGAAAAGTATCGGTGGATTCATGCGAATCAATGGCGAAAAAGATGCACTTGGAAATCTCAACAGCCGTGGAATGGTTTTCAGAAAACTATGCATGGGTGATATTGTTGAATCCGCTGAAGATCACAAAAACAAAGAAGCTGTTTACTCGCTCATCGCAAGACTTGCGACAATCGCTTCTGCACATGAAATACAAGACGTAATTAATTAAGGAGATATTATTATGATGACCGGAGCTAAGAAAAATATCTTAGATGCCATTGGATGGACACCGATTGTAAAACTTAACAAAGTGGCAGCGGATGTTGAATCAGAAATTTATGTAAAACTTGAATTCATGAACCCAGGTGGATCTTCAAAAGACCGCATTGGTGGATTTATTATGGATCGTGCAGTTGCAGCTGGAAAATTAAAACCAGGTGGAACAATCATCGAAGGAACATCTGGTAATACAGGTGTTGGTCTTGCGATGTGGGCCGCTGTTAACGGATACAAATGTATTTTCGTTATGGCCGATAAACAATCAATTGAAAAAGTGAATAACTTAAAAGCATTTGGAGCTAAAGTTGTTGTATGCCCTACTGATGTTGAGCCAGATGATCCTCGCTCTTACTATTCAGTTTCAAAACGTCTTGCTGAGACTATTCCAAATTCATACTACGTAAATCAGTACGATAACCTTTGGAACCGTGAAACTCACGTAGCAACAACAGGTCCAGAAATTTTTGAACAAACGAAAGGTGACTTCGATGTTTATATGGCGGGTGTTGGTACAGGTGGAACAATCACTGGTGTTTCAATGTATTTAAAAACCAAAATGCCAAAACTCACAACTGTGGGTGTTGATGTTGAAGGATCAATTGTTGCTCAATACGCACGCACTGGAGATTTGAGCGGAGCTCGTTCATACGTTATCGAAGGAATTGGTGAAGACTTCATTCCTGAAAACTACGACTTTAAAGTGATCGATGACTGGGTCGTTGTGGGTGATAAAGAATCATTCCTCATGACTCGTGCACTTTTAAAACAAGAAGGAATTTATACTGGTGGATCTGGTGGTGCTGCAGTTGTTGGTGCCATTAAATACGCTAAGACTCTAAAAGAGCCTAAGAAAATTCTCGTCGTCCTTCCAGACTCTGGAAACAGATATGCTTCAAAAATCTATAATGATGAATGGATGATGGCGAAAGGCTACATTGATTCTTCTTTTAACGTGATCATCAAAGATCTTCTGGTTGATCTTGGTAAAAACAATAAGCCACTTATTTCAATCACTGACCACGCGACGATTGGGGACGCGGTTAAAATGATGGAAGACAAAAATGTCTCTCAATTGCCGGTTATTCAAGGCGATATCATCAAAGGTATCGTGAGTGAGACCAGCTTGTTGAAACCGCTTTACACGGGCGAATTTAAACTCTCAGACAACGTAAGCCTTGCTTATAACAAGTCGTATAGAGTTGTTGATATCAACGATCTTCTGGCCAACGTTCAAGATTCACTTCTAAAAAAAGAAGTGGTACTCATCACTGAAAATGGCAAACTGAAAAACTTGCTAACAAATATCGATGTTCTTAACTTCATCGCTAAAAGAGAAAATGTATGACGAAAAAAACTGCTGCAAAAAAAACTACGGCTCCGACAAAAAAGACTAAAACAAAAGAAGTTCCTTTTCAGGATATCGCCACAAGAGTTATTCACGTTGGAGGGCATCCAGATAAAGAAACAGGCGCAATCATGCCGCCTATTTTTCAAACTTCTACTTATGTTCAAGAGTCTCCTGGCGTACATAAAGGTTATGAGTATACACGCTCTCACAACCCTACTCGCACTCGTCTGGAAGAATGTCTTGCTTCGCTTGAGCAAGCTAAGCACTGCTGTGTAACGGCTTCAGGACTTTCAGCTTCAATGCTCATGATGCATTTACTTCCACCTGGATCTAATATCATCTGCGGTGACGATGTTTACGGAGGGACTTACAGATTATTTACGACTATCTTTAATAACGTACATAATTTCCGTTTTGTTGATACAACTGATCTTAAAAAATTAGAGAAAGAAATTAAGAGCTTTAAACCAGCAATGATCTGGTTAGAAACTCCAACAAATCCTCTACTAAAAATTACAGATATCGCAGCTGTTGCAGCGATGGCGAAAAAAGCGAAAGCATTAACTGTTGTTGATAACACTTTCATGAGTCCGATTTTCCAAAACCCACTTGTATTAGGTGCAGATTTTGTTCTTCACTCGATGACAAAATATATCAACGGACACAGTGATGTTGTTGGTGGATGTATCATGCTAAATGATGATCACCATAGAAAAGAACTTTTCCGTCTTCAAAACTCAATTGGTCCATCGCAATCACCGTTTGATTCATGGCTCGTGCTTCGCGGAGTAAAAACTCTTGCGATCAGAATGGCCGCTCATGAAAAAAACGCTATGGCCGTTGC
>CBIHOP010000016.1:0-19483 GCA_966211385.1 uncultured Bacteriovorax sp. | reverse complement strand
GTTTTTACCGACTTCCAAGAAGCAATCAAAAGCAATTCTTTGCGTTTGGGTTTTGACGTCGGCCATATTCAATTGCGGTGAGGCAACTGGATTACCGATGTTAATGTGCACGTTTCCGAATTGGTAAGAGAAAAGTTTTACGAGACCAAAAACCTGGGCCGCATTCTCTTTTGTTTTCTTTCCGCCATCGAGCTCGCGTGTGAGTGATTTTTGTTCCGGAACATACTCATGAACAATCGACACCGGGATAAACGTCAGCGGCCTTCTCACTTTTTCATCGATAGCGTTGTGAGCTTCGATCAACATTTGATAAAGACCATATCTTGGCGGAAGCAATTTTCCTGTGCGAGAGCGGCCGCCTTCAAAGAAAAATTCAATCGGGTGACCTTTTACCAGCATGTAATGAAGGTAAGCTTCAAGTGTCAGTTTATAGAGAATGTCGTTGGCAAAAGTTCGGCGAATGAAAAAACATCCTGATCTTCTGAACAATGGACCAATAGGAAAAATATTAAGATTGTTTCCACCCGCTACGAAAAGCGGTGAATTGTATTTTTTAAAATAGACGTAGTTCATCGCTACGTAATCAGCATGTGACTGGTGATTCGGAACAAGTACAAGATTCTGCGTTTTTGAAAGCTCACCTAAGTTGTGGCCGTTATCATGAAAATTAATTCCATCATAAAGTTGCGACAACGTAGCATCGAGAAACTTCTCGAATGTTTTCAAAAATGGAAGTGAAAGTTCCGCGCGGATTTCTTTAAGATTTTTGATCGCCTTCTCGCGATCTTCATCTTTATTACCAACGCGGTCTCGAAGTTTTGGATAAGAGAGAACGATCTCTTCCATTTCTTTGAAGTTATCAAAAAAATTGGCAAACCCATCAAGGACGTTACTGACCTTAGAGAATGCTCCTAACTTCGAAAAATCCATCTTAACGAACTCCGTGAGGTTTAGATTCGCTCATCCCAGAAGCTGTCATCTGCATGAATAAAGCAGCTTCACTCATTGCTTTAATATTATCCACACCAAGATAAGTCATACCAGAGCGCAGTCCTCCCATAAGTTCATCGATCACGTTTGTGACTGATCCCTTGCAAGGAATAAACGTCGATTCACCTTCAGCTGCCATGCCTTGAGGCATATCACCGCGCCAAGAAACTTGCGCTGCTTTAGACGCCATACCACGATATTGTTTCATTCCACCTTTTAATTCACCTGGAGTTTCTAATGTTCCTGAAACGAGAGATCCGACCATAACTGAAGATGCTCCAGCTGCGAGGGCCTTAACAATGTCTCCTGAATTTTTGAGACCACCATCGGCAATAACTGGAATGTTGTGTTTTTCAGCAACACTGACAGCAAGAGCAATGGCCGATAACTGAGGAACGCCGTGACCAGTAATGATACGAGTTGTACACATTGACCCTGGACCGATACCCACTTTTACAGCGTCTGCACCACGATCAATCATGCGTTTTACACCATCAGCAGTCGCCACGTTTCCAGCGATAACATCAACGTGAGGAAATTTCTTTTTTAAGAAATCAAGAGTCTCAAGCATCATCACTGAATCACCGTGAGCAATATCGAGAGTAATGATTTGTACGCCCGCTTCAACGAGAATTTCAGCGCGCTTCATGCCTTCTTCTTTAACTCCGATAGACGCGGCCACGGGAGTGTTAAGACCTTTTTCTTTCATGTATTTTTTGATCGCATGAACCATGTTTACTTGTTCAGCTTCCGTCATGAAACGATGAAGTGATCCAATTCCACCAAGTGAAGCCATGGCACAGGCCATTTCAGTCTCAGTGATCGTATCCATATTCGCCGTAATAACTGGCAGATCAATCGTGAAATTTTTTGTAATTTTTGTTTTAAGCACTGGATGCTTACGCGATGAAATTTCTGAATAACGAGGAACTAAAAGGACGTCATCAAAGGTAAGACCGATCCCACGATTTAAAATTTCTTTTGAACTAAACATTAATTCCATGAATTCTCCGATTCAAGTTTTGGGTATTAAAGAGAAATGTGAACGATAAAGAATAAAACGAATGATTTAGACTGACAAACCTATTGAGAGCTCAATCGAGCAAAAAAGATGGGAAGAAGAATATATAAAATGGTGTCGCGCACTAAATAAAAAAGAAAAAAGTAAATAAAGGCCTTAGGACCTTTATTCCACAACTTCTCCAGCCCTAAATACTGGGCCTTTTTACTCATGGCAATCATGAAGCGAGTTTTACCATAATGACGGAAGAAAAAGCTGATAGAACCGTCGACTTTACGATCGAACGCAAGAGCGATATCTTTTGATTTCTTCAACAATTCCATGGATGACAACATAGCCCAAAAAAAGAAACTTTAAAAGCATGTAATCTACACTTTTATGACAATTTCCTGATCCTCTGACGCTAAACTCATGGCTGTATGTTAGAAAACCTGACCGTTATCAATTTAATTGCGAATACGACTTTAGGCCCGGCCACGGGTGAAGTCTTTGTTCTGAAGACCTGCCAGCGCACGCTCGTCGTGGGTTTTGGCCAAACTCCTTTTTATCACCTTGGTGAAAGCAGTCTTCGTCAGGAAAAAATCACTGATGTCTTCTCTGGTCTGAACGCTTATATATTTTTGCTGGAAACAATCTGCGGACTTCGCAGTGAAGTTGTGGCGGAATATGAAGTGGTGGCCCAGTTTAAAGATGCTTTTCAAGAATATGCAAAACTTCCGCAGAAAAATACTCAGCTCATGAGTGTTTTCGAAAAATTATTTCAAGATAATAAAAAAATCCGCACGGATCACCTCACTGAAATTGGTCAGCTGACTTATGCAGGAATTGCGAGAAAACTCATTCACTCTCGAGTGACAAACGGAGAAGTTCTCGTTCTAGGATCAGGTGTTCTTGCAGAAGATCTCATTAAACTTTTAAAGAAAAAACACAACGTCACCATTTCCGCTCGCAATGATGGTCGTGTCTCAGAATTGTGTTCGACTCATTCCATCAAGAGTCTTCCATGGGGAACGCCAAACGCGCACCATGCTTATACAAAGTTTCCTTTTATTGTGAATACCATAGGAAGTTCCGGCATTCTCTTCAACGAAGAGTTTTTCGAAAACTTCTTTGCCCACGATAACATCAATGAACAATCTCCTTTCTCTCAACAAATGAAGCTCTTTATTGATCTAGGCTCTCCCTCTGTGATAGAAACTAAGCTCACAGAAAGTGAGGGAGTTCTTCGCTTGGAAGATATCTTCCGGCAAAGTGCCAAACTCAATATTGAAAAGTTAGAAAAAGTTCGTCGAGCTAAAGAGACTATCGCTCTTTTAGCAGAAACAAGACTCGTAACTTTCTCTAAACCAGCTGTGACATTTGATTGGGAGGACTTCAAGTTTGCATACTAAACATCATTACAAAATCGGAACTCGTGGCAGTCTTCTCGCTCTCACACAATGTAATCAAGTAAAAGATCAATTAGAAGCGCTGACGGGCGATTCATTTGAACTTGTCATCATCAAAACTCAAGGTGACATGATAACGAATGCTCCACTTTGGCAGCTCGACGGAAAAGATTTTTTCACGAAAGAATTGGATGAAGCCCTTTTATCTGGTGCAGTTGATCTCGTCGTTCACTCATACAAAGATTTAGGTTCAGATCGTCCTGCTGATATTGAATTAGCGGCCGTAACGAAAAGAACTTATGCTCATGATTTGCTTCTTATTAAAGAAAGCTCTATTCCTAAAATTAAAAATATGAGCGAATTCGTCGTGGGAACTTCTTCTCCTCGAAGAATCGTGAACGTTGAAAAATCACTCGCTGATTTTTTACCAGGGGCCAAAAATCTCATCGTTAAAACGAAAATTCTTCGTGGTAACGTCAATACTCGTATTCAAAAACTGCAAGATGGTGAGTTCGATGCCATCGTCCTTGCCCTTCCAGGAATTGAACGTCTTGCTCTTACTGAATCTTCACGCATTGAACTTCAACGTCTGCTCTATGGCCTGAACTTTATGGTCATGCCGCAATCAGTGTTCACGTCTTCAGCTTCACAAGGAGCACTGGGAATTGAATGCCGTCGCAATAGAACAGATGGTGGTGAACTTCTCGCTAAACTTAAAAAGATGGAAGACGCCATCACGAAAGAAGAAGTGAAACGTGAACGCGTGGCCTTCAATAACTACGGTGGTGGATGCCACCTCGCTGTCGGCATTAATGTTCGTGCGATTTTCGATTATTATTTGCACACCCATCGTGGACTCTTAAATGAAGAAACAATTGCGGTAAGCACGCTTGAAGGTCGATCACTCCCTGAGTTTGTTGCTCCTCCAAAAGTTTTTAACGGACATCCTGATTTTGATGAACTTATAAAAAAAGTAAATCTTCCGCATAAACTGATTCCAGGACTTAATCTTTATGTGACTAGTAAACATTGTCTGGAAGCTGTGAAGTCGACTCAACCTAAAACGTTGTGGGCGGCCGGAACAAAAACAATGAAAGACCTCGCGGGACTTGGCTATTGGGTAAACGCAACGGCCGATAGTTTAGGCGATGAAGAAGTCGCTCGCATTCTCAAGTCGCAAGCGGTGCAGATCATGATGGGCGAAGATCGCCTCATGACGATTCTCTCAAATGATGAAGCTTCATCAACGCTAGGCCAGGATGTTATTCCTTGTTACACTCGGGAAGTTGCTTCAACTGTTTCAAAAGATTTTGAAAATATGATCAATTCTACAGACGTTTTTTATTGGACCAGTTTTTTCCAGTACAAAACTTATGTTGAGAAATTCCCGCAAATCAAAAACCGTCACCACGCCTGTGGTCTCGGAAAAACGTATCAACAATTTAAAAAAGAAAATATCAATATCATCCCGATGGCCTCGATGGATGAATTTAAAAAATGGACTCAAGCATGAACACAACTAATCAAACAGAACTTTTTAATACAGCAAAAAAAATGGTTCCGGGCGGAGTACATTCTCCGGTAAGAAGTTTTAAAGGACTCTCATCTACTCCCCGCTTTTTTAAAGAAGCTAATGGCGCCTTCATTACCGATGTTGAAGGAAAAAATTATATCGATTTCTGTATGAGTTTTGGTCCGCTCATTTTGGGCCATAGAAACCCTACGGTTGAGCAAGAGTTGCATGAAGCGCTTAAGCGCGGATGGAGTTACGGAGCGTGCGAGCCTTACTCTCTTGATCTCGCTGAATTTCTTCTTTCTAAACTTCCTCACGTTGAACAGCTTCGTTTCGTAAATTCTGGAACAGAAGCTGTTATGACAGCATTGAGACTCGCTCGCGGAGTTACGGGAAAAAATAAAATCATTAAATTCAACGGCTGTTATCACGGCCACGTTGATTCGATGCTGATCAAAGCTGGATCTGGACTTGCGGGTGAAGCCGAAGCTTCTTCAGCTGGAGTTCCGGAAGGAGTGGCCCACGATACATTAATTCTCGAATTGGGTGATGTTGCGGGTGTAAAACAATGTTTCATCGATCACAAAGATCAAATCGCTGCGATCATCATTGAACCACTTCCGGCCAACAATGGTCTCATGATTCAACCAAAAGAATTTTTACAATTTTTAAGAGACGTTTGTACGCAAAACAAAGCTCTACTTATTTTTGATGAAGTTATCTCTGGATTCAGAGTGGCCTTCGGTGGAATGGCCGAATACACGGGCATAAAACCTGATATGGTGACCCTTGGAAAAATTATTGGTGGTGGTTTACCAGTTGGAGCAATTGGGGCATCAAAATTTATCATGGAACATCTTGCTCCCATCGGTCGCGTGTATCAAGCGGGCACTCTCTCGGCCAATCCTCTTGCAATGGTTGGTGGACTAGCAACTCTTAAACAATGTACTCCGGAAACTTATAAAAAAATCGAATCACAAACAAAAAAGATCACTGATCTCCTTACGAGCTGGATGAAAACTTATAACAATGGTGAGTTTTCCATGTTCCAGGTGACAACTTTTTCTTCACTCTTCTGGATTGTTCCGAAGGACAATGTCACAAAGATTGCTGATATTCCGGCCAACCTCACAGAAAACTTCAATAAACTTTTTGAAGAACTTCTTAAGCGTGGAGTTTACCTAGCACCAAATGCCTACGAAGTTGGTTTCGTGAGTCTTGCTCACGATGAAAGTGTTCTGCAAGAATTAGCTAAACGTCTGGACATTAAACTTTGATTAAGAACAACCCGTTTAATCATTCATCAAAAAGACTTTTTGTCCTCTCTCTTTTGTGGACACTCGTTTTGTTATTGATTGGAGCGTGGTGGGTTTATCTCATGATGAACTCGCATCTTCTCATTGATCAAACCAATCGTGCTAAATTTTCCAAAATGATTATGTGGGAAGGAAGCAGCTTTATAGTTTTGCTCCTTTTACTGTCACTTTCCCTGCTCGCTCTTTTTTTGAAAGATTTGCAGAAGACGAAATCACTGCAGGCCTTTTTCGCTTCAGTTACTCATGAATTGAAAACGCCACTCGCGAGCATGCGTCTTCAAGGCGAAGTCATTGGAGAATTGCTGGAAAATAAAAATGATCCGCAATTACAAAAATTACTTGGCCGGTTGATTGAAGATACGTCAAAGCTTGAAAACCAGCTGGATAAAATTCTGCAGCTTTCACGAATTGAACGCGGCGGTGAACTTAATCTCACTTCAGTGAAGCTCATTCCGCAATTAAAAAAACTTTGCCAGGATTGGCTTAAAGACCGTGAATTGGAAATTCTCTGCGAGAACAACAATGTCACTATTCTTGCTGATGAGTTTGCTCTTTCCATGATTCTCAAAAATTTAATGGAGAACTCGCGCATCCACTCTCCTGAATCAAAAGTCACTATTCATGTCAAAGAAAATGGACCAAGAGTCTACTTAACTTACAGTGATGGGGGCCATTTTAAAGGTGACATGAAAAAACTTGGATCACTTTTTTATAAGCATAATTCAAGCAAAGGATCTGGTATTGGCCTTTATCTCTCGCAAAAACTCATGCGAAAGATGAATGGTGAATTTAAAGCTTCTTTGCAAAAAGACGTTCTGCATTTCGAATTGTGTTTTATGCAAGCGGAGCAGACGCATGCTTAATATTCTCATCGTTGAAGACGAAACAAATTTAGGCACGACACTTTCAGAGTATCTTCAAGGGCTCGGCCATGACGCTCGCTGGGCACGTGATGGAAGATCAGCACGTTTAAAATTTAATGAAGTGAAACCAAATCTCATTTTAATGGATATTGGTTTACCGGATATAAGCGGACTTGATCTCGCACGCGAATTTCGAAAGGCCCGTAAGGATTTTGTTCTCCTCTTTTTATCTGCTCAGAATGATCCTGAAACAAAAGTTGAAGGACTCGAGATTGGGGCCGATGACTACATCACTAAACCATTTGCTTTAAAAGAACTCACACTTCGACTTAACCGCATTTTAAAAACTCAATCAGAAATGGAAAAGATGCCTGATGAAATCTCTCATGGCGCTTTAAAAATCTGGTTTAAGCGGTATGAAGTGCAGGATGGTCAGGGGACCCTGATCACACTTTCGCAAAAAGAATGTGCGATTTTAGAACTCCTCTATCAGAAAAAAAATCAGGCCGTCGATCGCGATGAAATTATCGAAAAGATTTGGGGCGAAGATAAGTTTCCTTCAAACCGCACTGTCGATAATTATATCGTAAAGCTTCGCAAATGGTGTGAGACGGATGACAACAACTCAATTGAAATTCAAAGTATAAGAAGTATTGGCTATAAGCTCATAGTAAAAGGATAAAATAATCATGGGACTTTTTAACGATCGATTGAAATCAAGCAATAATAAAACTCAAGTGCCGGTATGGTTCATGCGCCAGGCAGGTCGCTACCACTCTCATTATCAGAACATCAAAAAAGATTCTGACTTCATGACAATGTGTAAAGATCCTAAACTTGCTTGTGAAATTACAATGGGACCAATTCGCGATTTTGATTTCGATGCGGCCATTTTGTTTTCAGATCTTCTATTCCCCTTAGAACAAATGGGTTTAGGTTTAACCTATGCTCCTGGTCCGATCCTTCAAAACAAAATCGAAACATTGGCCGACTTAAAACAATGTAAAATGATCGCTCCTGCCGATTCTTATTATAAATTTCAAAAGGACGCGACTGTTCTGCTTCGTGCGGAACTTCCGAAAACAAAATCACTTCTTGGATTCGTGGGAGCGCCTTGGACGCGTTATACTTATGCCGTAGAAGGTTCTCATGCTGGAGCACTCACAAACTCTAAAAAAGGGTTCTACGATGGTCGCTGGCAGGGCTTCGTTGAAATGCTTCTTCCCAATCTTCTGACAGAAATGTCGCTTCAGGCGCAAGGTGGAGCAGATGCCGTTTGTCTTTTTGATACGGCCGTTGGTGAACTTATGTTCAATGACTTCAAAGAATTCATTTTGCCGGTATTGCGTAAAGTGACGGCGGATTTTAAGAAACTTCATCCAGATACGAAAGTCGTTTATTATTCAAAACTCACTCATATGAATTACCTGGAAGAAATTCAGGATAAAAATATTGATGTTCTGGGTATCGACTGGCGCATGTCACTTCCGGAAGCGCTAAAACGTTTTTCAAAAGACTATTACATTCAAGGAAACTTCGATCCTTCTTACCTGCACTACGCATGGCCGCAAGTGGAAGAGAAATTAAAACAATTCTGGGCGCCGCTTGCTGATGGTGGAGTTGATCTTAATAAATGGATTTGCGGTTTAGGACATGGAGTACTTCAACAAACTCCGGAAGAAAACGTCCGCAAAACTGTTCAATACATCCACTCAAATTTTACTTATTAGAATATTTTAAATCGTGGCCCACTTCCACGATTGAGGCAATGGCCGGTTTCAACCGGCCACCTAATTTCGTAAGTGAGTATTCAACTGTAGGTGGAGAACTCTTCACTTCCTTACGTAGAACGATACCCTGACTCTCCATTTTTTTTAATTTCGCCGTTAAAACTTTGGAAGAAATTCCTTCTAAATCGGATTTAAGTTCACTGAAGCGACGAGGTTCTTCACTTAAAAACCAGATGATATTTACAGTCCATGCGCCTCCAATTAGATCCATACAACTTTTTAAAGGGCATGACTGATAAGGGGCTTCGACTCTATTTTTTCTTTTAGGCACCATTTTTATACCTTTGCTTGAGTTACCGTGCGGTAACATGTTTTTACAGGTTACCAAAAGATACCTCCTTGCGCGATTTTTTTTTGCTGTTATTTTTTTGAATAACAAATCAGACAGGAGTTTCTATGAAATCGTTACTTACAATTGCCACTTTAATTCTCTCTACAAATGTATTCGCTGCCCCTTACACAATCGACCTCGCCCATTCGGAATTAGGCTTTTCGGTTAAACACCTTATGATCACAAATCAAAAAGGAAAGTTTGCTAAGTTTGGTGGAGCCTTTGAATTTGATGAAAAAACAAAACAACTAAAAGATATCAACGTTGAAATCGAAGTCCCTTCGCTGGATACTGCAGACAAAGACAGAGATGGACATCTTTTAAATCCAGATTTTTTCGACAGTGCTAAATTTCCTAAAATGACTTTTAAAAGCACGAAAGTTGTTTGGGATAAAAAAGGAAATGGATTAAAAATTTATGGACCACTTACGATCAAAGACAAAACAAGAGAAGTTGTGTTGAATGCAACTTACAATGGTTCTACTTCTTTCAATGGCGTTAATAAGTCATCATTCTCTGCGACGACTGTTATCAACAGAAAAGATTTCGGCATGACTTGGAATAAAAGTTTAGACCAAGGTGGTGTCGCTGTTGGAGATGAAGTAAAAATTAATCTGGAATTAGAAGCAGACCAAAAAAAGAGCTAACATTAAAAAGGCCCGGAAACGGGCCTTCTTTTTTTATATTCTTTGACAGCTTAAGCGCAATGAAGTTTCGAAGATCGTTTCACCAAAAAACTTTTGATAAGAATAAGAATGTTCGTAAAGAGCTTCACCTGTTTTCAAATCAACAACCAGTCTATCCCACTTACGACAAGGTCCCGTACCTGAACCAGCTCCACAAAGCAGCAGCCCTTTTTCACGGCTCTTCACTTCAATGACATTTCCACTCTGCGAGTAAGAGCGATTCTCTGTAAAATAGCTGTAAACTTGAACAACTTCATTCTCACGATGATAGCGACCGACTTTCGTCGTGATCTCTCCGCGAAGTTCTGCATCTTCTTTATAAGTATCGATTTCAATATTTATATCGGCCGATTTCGCGAGCGTATAGGCCACTTTATTAGCATTGCCATCAAGAAGTTTTTTGCATGAAAGTCTGATATCTGAAGCCGAGGCAACTAGTGGAAAAAGAAATAAAAATGATATGATTGATTTCATAGTACTCCTCTCACATTTATGAGAGGAGTACTAACATGCACGTCCCTAAAAAGCGAATCCTTTACCGGGACATGAACTATTTACAACATTAAGAAGGGCCTGATCGCTGTTTGAGAGTAATTTTCCGTTTTTATCCCAGATTTTTGCTCTTGGAACTTTACAGACGCGACTACCTTGACGAATTTCCGCCGTGGCCGCTCCCTGAGTAGGATATTCAAAACGGTGATCAACGCGAATACTGATTCCTTCTCCGTTGTAATGAACATTTGGTGGAGTTCTCTTAAATCGATCTGTCGTAAGATCGATCGGTCCTTCTTTCATAGCACCACTTTTGATCGCATTCGATTTTTTATCAAAGATGACTTTCTCACCTGTCGTAAGAGTCACATGAACTTCATCGCCAACTGTTTCAGCTTTCGGAACAACTTTTCTTGGAATGATAAACATAACAGATTTCACGTCATGAGAATCTGGTCCACCGGCCACGTCAGTTAGATAAACATACGTTTCGTTAAGAGCACCGTCTTTACTCACAAATTCAATCGCACGTGCAGGTGTTCCGGCATCAGGATATTTACTGCTTGCTCCTGTGAGATAAGGATGACCTGGGCCATCTGTAAATTTAAATCCGCCAGAAAAAAGAACTTCATTTGTTTGGCAATTAATATAGTTGATGATGTTGTAACCATCACGATTTGGAAAACTCGTACAACCTTCTTGATTGCGTGGTTCCACTCGTTCAAACGCTGCTCCCACTGGTTCATTTCGTCTCGGTGGAATCACTGGATCAACTGGAGCTTCCTCCGCAATTTTTCTTTCAATAGGTGGTGTGAGAATTTGTACGGGTGCCATCGGTGGTGTGATCACCGGTGGTTTCGGACACGGATTGCTGAGTGGACGATTGAGTTCTGCGGCCACATCGGAAACAACTGTGTTTGTCACTAGTTTTACTGTTTCTTCAAGTGCATGTTCATCCATATCTCTGCGACCAGAAATATCAGTAATCGCCGTTGCATTAGCGGCCTTATCTGGTTCAGGTGTTTCTTTTTTTGTTTTATCAACAAGCTTTAGGGCCGGTTGTTTTTTATTGAAATAAACCCAGTAGCTCTGCCCTTTACGAGGACCTTCACTAATTAAAATTTTTAACCCTTGATTACCCGAGGCGAATGGTCGAGATACTTCGACTACTTTTCCGCGAGTTCCTTTTGGTAATGTGGCCTTAATGTTTTTGGAGTATGTCGCAAAGGCGGCACTAGAGCGCCCATTGAGCATTTGATCGAGCTCAAGTTCATCATCGACCTTGAAGCCAGCTGCGAGGGAAACGAGAACTAAAATGGGTATAAGTTTACTTTTCATAATCCCCCTTTCGGTCAAAAAAGGGGGATTCTATAATATTTATTAAGCGCCGATGATATTGATACCAGAATCAACGTACAGAACTTGTCCCGTTACGCCTGTTGAGAGCTTCGAGGCCAAATAAACGGCCGTTCCGCCAACATCTTCTTGAGTAACGTTCTTTCTCATAGGGGCCTTCTCTTCGATCGTTTTAAGGAAGTCTTTAAGGCCTGGAACACCAGAAGCCGCCAGCGTTCTAATAGGTCCAGCAGAGATACAGTTTACTTTTATATTTTGAGGTCCCAGATCATCTGCCAGGTAGCGAGTTGAAGCTTCAAGTGCTGCTTTTGCAACACCCATGACGTTATAGCCTTTAAGAACTTTTACTGATCCGTGATAAGTCATTGCGATAACCGAAGCATCGTCATTGAGGTTGTCACGAAGAGAATTACAAAGACCGATCAGTGAGAACGCAGAAATATCACACGCCATTTTGAATCCATCACGAGATGTTTCAACGAAACGATTTTTTAAATCTGTTTTATCAGCAAAGGCCAGTGAGTGAACGAGAATATCAAACTTGCCCCACTTCTCTTCAACTAATTTTTTTAGTGCTGGATAGTGATCATCATTCGTCACGTCCATTTCAAAAATAAAGTCAGCGCCTACTTCAGCCGCAAGCGGTTCAACACGTTTTTTTAGATTTTCGTTTAAGTAAGAAAGAGCAACACTCGCCCCTTGTTCCTTGAATGCTTTGGCGATTCCCCAAGCAATCGACATATCGTTGGCCACACCTAAAATAAGTGCTCTTTTTCCAGTCAAAAGACCCATTGATTTACTCCTTCTTAGTAATAGGCAAAAACTTTAATGGATGCACCCCTATCTGTCAAAAAGGTATCCGACGGAGCGCACACTCTTAAAATGCTGAGGATTTTTAGGATCATCTTCGAAGTACTTCCTAAAACGTACAATAAAATTATCCAAAGTTCGTGTACTCACTCCTGGTTGATAACCAAGAGCTTTTTCAAGAATCGCCTCTCGAGTGAGCGGCTCGCCTGGATGAGTGAAAAATACTCTTAGAATTTTTATTTCTTGAAGTGTGAGATCAAAACTCTGAAATTTTTTGGTTTCAATAAAACAGTTGGCCTTTAAATTTTTAAAATCGACATTGTGTTGACCAAATTTAAATTCATCACCAATTGAAAGCTGGCCGCCATTTTGTTCTTTTTCTTCCACGGCCACGGTCTGATTCCATTCTAGCCGTGTGAGAAGACGATCGACTCTCAAAAGAAATTCATCGAGATCAAAAGGTTTTGAAAGATAATCATCAACGCCCATGCTTAGACATTTAATTTTTTCTCGCACTTGATCTTTTGCGGAAATGACCAGCATCGGAATTTTTGGATCGCGTTTTCTGATTTCAGTGATAACCCCATGACCATCAATTTCAGGCATCATCAAATCAACGATAATGAGATCAGGTTTAAATTCAGAGTAAAAATTTAACCCTTCAAGCCCGTTTATCGCGTGCAGAACTTCATGACCAATCATTTTCAAATTGAGTTTGATGGCCTCTGCAATATGTTTTTCATCTTCAATAACGAGAATTTTTTTTCCCGTATTTTTCGCAGCAATTGTCATTCTTTCGGTCCTCTAAAAATCACTCGGAAAGTTGAACCTGTCCCCACTCCTTGCGAGAGAGCGAGAACTTCCGCATTATGAACGCGGGCAATGTTGGCCACAATGTACAATCCGAGACCACTTCCTTTTGAACTCTTCCCGACTTGATAAAACTTTTTGAAAACTTTTTTAATTTCATTTTTATCAAGACCAATTCCATTATCGATAAAATCTAAAACAACAAAACGCCCTTCTTTCGTAAGTTTTAGAAGAACTAATTTTTCGGCCGCTTTGTTGTAGATGAAAGCGTTAGTGATAAGATTCATGAGCAGCATTTCAAACAACGCATGATCCATCGGATAAATGAATTTATCGAGATCAGACTCAAATTCAATTTTTCCTTGATCAAAAAGATGCGGAGTATTTGTGAGAAAAGTCCGAATGACATCGACCATGTCCTGATTTTTGAAATCACCGCGGAAATTTCGCTCTTCTAAACGCCCTAGCTGTAAAATGCGAAGCACGTTATCAGATAAACGTTTAGTGTCTCTTTTCATGTAGTCGAGATATTTCAACTGTTCATCTCGAGGAAGCTCGTGTCGGGAAAAAGTTTCAAGAAAAAGTTGAAGTGAAGCAATTGGTGTCTTCAGCTCGTGGGTAAAACCATTAATAAAGTTTTGCTGCAAACGATAGAGCTGAATCATCTTCTGCGAATAAATATAAATGATCAGTAGTCCCATGAGAATCACGGCCACGAGAAGTGAGAGTGTAAGAATGAGAACCCATGTTTCGGTATCCAACATATTCTTTTCATTCAAGTGATATTTAACTACGACTTCTTGGAGCGCATGATTCACTTGTAAATAAGAACGGATGTAGAGAAAGAGAGACATGGCCAATGCGACCAGGGAAAAAATAAAAATAAATAAAGGATGGAAAAACCAACGCGATTTAATCATACTGAAAGTGTTGAAAAAACTACGCTGATTGTAAAGGAACGCCGAATGGAAAATCACTCAAATTCAAACAGTTATATCGCTAAAACTATTGATCACACATTGCTAAAACCAGAAGCAACGGCCGAACAAATTATGGCACTAGTTGAGACAGCAAAAAAATATGGTTTTTTTAGTGTTTGTATCCAACCTTGTTACGTTTCTCTTGCCAAAAAGAATGTGGTGGGATCGGATGTAAAAGTTTGCACAGTCATCGGTTTTCCTCTAGGCGCCAATTCAAGTGAAGTAAAAAAATATGAAACGGAAGTTGCCATTAAAGATGGTGCTGATGAAATTGATATGGTCATCAACGTTGGTGCTCTAAAATCAAAAAATACAAAACTTGTTGAAGACGATATTAAAAGCGTTGTGGCCGGAGCTCAAGGCCGATTAGTGAAAGTCATTTTAGAAACTGCACTGCTAACGGATGAAGAAATTACGACCGCTTCAAAACTTGCCCAATCTGCTGGCGCTCAATTTGTAAAAACTTCAACTGGATTTTCAACTCGTGGGGCAAGCTTAAATGATATTGCCCTCATGAAAGCGGCGATCACACCTCCAATGCAAATCAAGGCAAGCGGTGGAATCAAAGATCTTAAATCTGCAAAAGAAATGTTGAATGCGGGGGCCACTCGTTTAGGAACAAGTTCTGGAGTGGCCATTCTCGAAGGTCTTACTTCAAAAGATATGTATTAAAAATTTTCGAAGAAATTAAGCGGTAATCCGCCTTGACGGTGGAGTCTATCCATAATTCTTGGAGCGATTCCTTTAAACGTCAGTAGTCCGTCAATACGTTCGGCAATTGTTTGAGCAATGATGACCGGACCTTCCATGCCGCAAATTTCGATGATTTCCGTTACGACTCTTTGTCCTTCGTTATCGCGACCAAGATGAATGATAAAATTCACTGCCGATGACATTTGTTTTCTCACAACAATTAAAGGCATCTCAATACCCGAAAGTAAAAAGAGCGTTTCCATTCTTGAAAGCGCTTCACCACAAGAGTTCGCATGCACGGAAGTCATACTTCCTTCATGACCAGTGTTCATGGCCTGAAGGAGATCAAAAAGTTCACCACCACGAGTTTCACCGATGATGATTCGGTCTGGGCGCATTCTCAGAGTGTTTTTCACGAGATCACGTGTCGTCACCACTGTATTGGAAATAAGACTCTTTCCACCTGATTCCAAACGAACAACATTGGGAAGGCCAACGGAAAGTTCAAGTGTATCTTCGATAGTGATAAGTCTTTCGTTGCGGGGAATTTCATTGATCAGTAAATTGAGGAATGTCGTTTTACCCACGCCTGTTCCACCGGTCACGACAATATTTGCTCTCCCCTTAATGGCCCCTTGTAAAAACGTAATCCATCCTGGAGAGAGACCAAACACCTGAGGGTTTTGTTCAAAACTCGAAATGAAGGGAAGATATTTTCTGATTGAGATCGCGGGAGAACCTTGAACAAATGGTTCGTTGATAATGTTTACACGAGATCCATCAGGCAGGTTTCCATCGAGGATCGGATTATTGGTGTCACAAACTTTCTGGTTGAAATCAGCGACTTCTTTAATGAAAAGTTTTATATCATTAACAGGTAGGTTGGCATTCAGCTGAATGAACTGTCCGCCTTTTTCCACGAAAACATTTTTTGGACCATTGATGAGAATTTCAGTGATGCCTGCTTTTTTACCAAGATCATTTATCAAATTCCATACACTACTGTTCATGTGTTTTCCTATTAAGCTGAAGTATCACTGGTGAAAATATCCTGATCGTTGATCGATGCTCCGTACGTCATGAAATTATTCAGCATCTGTTCTTTTTCATTTTCGGTTAGTAGAGCAAAAAGAGCTTCGTAACGTGTTTGAGATTTTAAAAGTTCTGAGAGGCGATCAATTCCAAAAAAATGCTCGTACTGAATAAGTTGCAACATAAGCCAATCGATTCTGACTGATTTAGCTTTTGAAAATCGCATGAGCTCTATGTGCTCGTCCTTGATGATCAAAGGGGTAAGCTCACGAGAGTCGCTCAATTTTCTCACATGGATGAGCGACATCTTCGCATAAAACCCCCGAAGAAAGGCCCGTGAAAAACCAGGCTGGGTGAAATGAATTAATTTAATTTAAACAAAGATTAAGTCACTTACTAAATTCAGATTGGCCTGATCAGGGAATTTTCCTGTCATGGCATGTTCCAAATAGGCCGCACACATGCGATTTCTAATTCCGTTCCAACCTGAAATGGAAAGAATTTTTCCCAGAAATCCATCTGGATCTATATCTTTGAATAGTCTTTTGATGAGTGCATTCAAATCGCGATTCTCACTGATGTACAACTCTAGATTGGTATTGGTCTGAGTAGAATTCTGAATATTACTCACCAGTAAGTGAGTAAAATAATCAGGCAATGAGATATAAGGCAAATTGAGCATCTGTTCCCTGGTGTATGAAGCAATTTTCTCATTTTAGTTTATACTGAGATAGTATTTGTCTCAATAAGTAAAAGGTATCGATGAAAATTCCTATTTTCGAAGAAATCATCTTAAAAAGTTTTGCTCCACAAGAGCTGCAAGAGAGCATTAAAGAATCGCGTATTGGAAAAGTTCCGGCCTATATCAATCTCTCCGAAGTAAAGTCAGAAGAACTCGAATCCATAGTGATGAATATCGAGCAGGCCATTTTAGAAATGGGTTCTCATCCCCGCTTTCCCTATCCGCTTTTCTTAATCACGAGAAAAAGTGTGAACGGACTCATGCCTATGGTGAGATCAGTACGTGAATTACCAGAACACTACTTTAAAAAAGTAAAACGTCCGAACAATAAGGAAATGCAGCTTCTCAATAAGCTTTCACTTAAAGTCGATAAAATCAAAAATCTAGAGTTGTATAAAATAATGGAGCAACTCAAAGATTCGGCAGATGCGCAGAAGAAACTTTATCAAGAAACAAAAGAGCTCTATTTCCTTGAGTGCATCAACGCCAAACTCACACCTAAAGTGAAAGGAAAATCGCAGTCATGAATAAAAAGATTGGTAAGCATACCGTCTCAGGCGACTTGATGGACAACCTCAAAGGTTTTGAGGATGTCTTCGAAGATTATGTTAAGAGTGAAGAATACAAAGATCTTGAGCGAAAAGAACGCGAGCACGTCAAGATTGGAGAACAATATGAACTTCAGCATTTTCTCGAACAAGAAAATATGCGTCTCAAGGCCATGGAAACTTTTTTAACAAAAAAAATTCCGCTCAAAGTTCACTTCTCACAAACTGAAAAATTAATTCTTGCGCAACTGACACGAAAGCGCGAATTGAAAAGTAAAATGAGCGAGAACTTCAAGAAGTTAGACTGTCCTTTGCAAAAGAATCTCGCCCAACTTCTCAATGCCCATTTTTCTTAATGTTGTTTGATCGTTAAAATGATCGGTCCACCGACATGCTTAAAATCTTCATCGGCCATTTGATCGAGATCGTATCCTACAAGCTGAGTTTTTAATAAATCCTGCATGTAATTGTTAAAATCATAAACGCGGCTTAAACCAAACGTATCTGAGAAATGCTGAATCTTTTTGAATAGCTCAGGAGTTAAAATGAACTCCCCTTCGCTTGTCAAAACTCCCGAGACAAAACGCTTGTATTCTTCGATCGTCAGACCTAGCTTCGCTGTTGTCGCCTGCTCATTTTTTTCGCTGAATGAACTCAGATAATAATTGGCGAAGTTTGAAAGCAGCAGCGCTTCGAAATCGATGTCATCAACTGTGTAGTTGAGATAATAGCTATCTTGTAATCTGCCTTCCTCTTTCAAAGCAGAAAAAGCTTCGTAAAATTTTTGAGCGAATGGTAGCAAATCAATGAGCGTCTTTGTTTTATAAGTCCACATTAAGTATTCATCAACCTCAATGATGGTCTTAGCGCTGTCATCTTTAGGAGAATGAAATTTTACAGGTTGATCAAACGTATTATCCAGAAACTCATTCCAGTAATCACCTAGAAAAGCTTCACGATCACCGTCGAATTGATTGGCGTGCAGGGCCTTCTTCAGGTCTTTAAGATTGAAACGAATAAGTGAGTTTCCAATTTTATAGAGATCAGAAAAGTTAAAGAGAGTGAAGAGTCCATCGGCAGGAATATCCTTTAAATACTCACTCACCTGAGAAGACTTCAAATAGTTAAAGCCGAGAAGAATAAGATTCTTCGTTTGGGCACCAGTTCTCGTCATTGCGACAGAACCTTTTTTGAGTGAGCCTTGAGATTCGAGACGGGCATTGATTAAACGGACAAAATTAAATTGAATAAAATCTGCTCGCTTTTGATCCTGAAGCTTTAAAAGTTCATCAATAACTTTTTTGAAATGATCCTTAAAAGCAACGAGTGATGAATTGTGCAGGTTTTGATTGCGAGAAATTTCTCCGATCTCGCCTGTTGCAGCCGTTTTCTTTTTAATAAAGTGATGAAGAAAATCGATATTGATAAATGGATTTTCTGCTTCTAGCGCATCTATATAGTCGACAAAACCAAAATCGCGCATCCTTTCTCTGCGAGCTTCGAATTGATCTTCCTGCAAAACAGAGAATGAGTCAGAGACCATTTTGAATAAAAACGTATAAGCGTTTTCAACACCAATTTCATAGTACAATTGGCGAATAAGTGAGCGTGCCTCATCTACGTATGGGAAACTCTCGTCAAATTCGAAGAGAAGTTGATTATCATCAGTGAGAAAATAATTATCGTGATCGGGATAATTTGGGTCTTCCGCATCGAAGCTCAAAACATTGAAGCGACTTTTCAAAAAGAGAAGAAACTGTTCAGATTGAACGAACTCCGCTTTTACTTCCTCTGATTCGACCAGTGAATAGGCCTGAAGCCAAAAGACAAAGTGTTCAACATCAATTTCATCTTTTTGCCAAAGATCGATATCGAGAAAGACTTCACGTTGTTCTTTGGAAAATTTAGGCAGGTACTCCGCGACTTTTTCTACTGGCAATTTTCTGAGGGCCAGATAAACAGGTTGCACAGGAAGCACACTCAGATCGTTGCTACCCTCAACATATTTTTCGATTTGATCGAGGTGATTGTAAGCATCAGACTCCTTCATTAACAGAGTGAGCGGGTCGTGGTTTTGTTTTTGTTAAACTTTTGTGATGTTTTTTTCTTTGGGTTTTTTTGC
>CBIHOP010000015.1:0-19736 GCA_966211385.1 uncultured Bacteriovorax sp. | reverse complement strand
GAGTGGAATAAAAGTTTCCAGGGAACTTTGCAGACCATGAATGCAAACCAGAACGGGTTTACCGTTATTGTAAAAGCGATGATTGAGAATCATTTAACTTACCTGAAGAAGTTGGCGATCATATCAAAACAGCTTGTTTTTGGAGCTAGTTCACCCAGACCAAAAAGTCTTGGGATAGTGCCTTTATGCTCTTTAAACTCTGCTAGATCATTTTGATTAAATAAACCAAAACCAACCATTCTGTCACCATCGAGTTCATAGACGCCGTGATCAGTGAGATAGAATTTCGTTTTTTTACCTTCACCAGATAAACTAACCCATTCGTGGTTTGATTTTTTGACTTTGATATAAAGTTCTAAAGATTGATTCTTTGGAATTTCCTTCTTGGCAATTTGATCAGACATCTTAGTTTTTTGGATGACTTCATCTTCGACTGCTTTGTAATCGCTCATCGTAGGAACCATTCCACGCTTCAATCCAAGATAAGTATTAATTTGTTTTACGTAGCGGGCATCTATTTTTTCTTTTAACTTTTGTATCACTTCTTTGGTCATTTCAGGATCGTGCTTAGCCACCTCCTGAATCATCATATCGAAAACTTGTCGTTTGTAAAAAAATACATAACTGCTGATGTAGTTACCTCTACCGCCACGTAGTTTGAATTTAGTTGCGTTAGCCTCTTCCATGTAAGTCTCAACAGGTCCTTTGTTTCTTGCCATTGTAATAACATCCGGCCAGACACCACCAAAGTCACGAAGTACCCACTTACCAGTCGGCTTCAAATCAGTAGTCGTTTCAAAACAAAGATTTTGAGAATGAGGTTCGAAATTCATACCAGTTTGGAGTGAGAGCTTTTCAAACATATCGAGATAACCATCAATCATATACTTTTCAAAGAACTGCTCTGAACTTAAACCGCTTGCTTTGATGACGCTCATGATGACAGGAGGATTTTTATTCGGACTCATAAGAGCAGAAAATGAAAACCACTTTGCTTTTGAATCAACAACATCATTTGGAATTTCACGAATCAGCTGTCCACCTAATTTTTCAGGTGCACCCGGAATATCTTTTTTTATAACTAAGCCTGCCGACTCGGGATATACCTTAACATTCATCGCCTCAAGTTTGTTTTTTCCAATGGAGTCTAACACTTTCTGATTAGCTACACTTCGCTCAACTTCATTTTCACTTACAAGGCGATCAATACTTCCGATGACATTTTTATCCAGGGAGACTTTTGCTATGAACGGTTTTTTATCACCATCATTGTGATTCCAAACGACCAATGATCTGTAGCTGGAAGTAGGAGACGCCGTGAATTCTGTTTCTTCCGGACCAATGTAGCGATAAGCGTTTTTCAAAAATTCGTAGTGTGCCTCTGATTCGGGGTGCACGAACAATTTGAAATGTTTTTTTCCACTCACTCTCAACATAAGCTGAGAAGCGACTTTTTCATCCAAAGACATTGCGTGAAGGAATTTCGCTTCATCTTCCGGAATCAAATAATAGGGAAGTGGGAATTTGGGATTTTTTTCTGGTACGTAATCAGGATTAATATTGGATGAGAAAGCAGAAGCACCCCACAAATCTTTATTGTGAAGATTTTGTTCTTCATGCAAAAGTTCTTTAACACCTTTTGAAATCGATTCTTTACCATTGATCCTTGAAAGATGGTCACTGGCAATATAGCGACCTTTTGAAGTATTAATTGTGATTGATGAATCACAACTAATAATGGCAAATGCAATGATAAAAGAAGCAAAAAACTTTTTCATATATTTTTCCTGCTTAATAAATCATCTGCATAAAGGCCTGGATGGCTTCCATACAACTCGATTCACCACCGGCAACTGTTGATGTTTTCCCTTGATAAAAAGCTTCCAGTGGATTTTCCACCTTAGCTGTTGGGAGATAATCTAGTGTAATGTTACCGTTGTAAGTGACGTTTTTAATGAGACCAGCATTTTTTAAACCGCTTAGAGCATAAATTTTAACGAAGAAATCAGGATCAATTTTTTCAGGAGTTTTCATCCAAATCGAAGATTCGTCTCCACCTTCTAAACTCACCTTAATTGTGGAAAACGATTCAAGATCCTTTATAAAACTGCTGTATTTTGACAGGGCCTTTTCAAGTGCATCCTGTGACTTCGCATTTTTTGTTTTAAAAATAATGTTCAGCTTGTCTTGTTTTGGATGCCATGTTCCCGTAGCGAGACTCTTAGAAAAGGCCACATCAAACTCGCCAGCTTCTGGATGAGATTTTTTGATCTGGTTGACCAGTTCTCCCAATTTCACAAGTCTTTCTAGTAAAAAGGCATCTGAGAATGCTGGCGCCTTTTTTACATACTCGAGTACATCAGCTTCAGTAAGTTTAGAATTATGTTTTAACTGAGAATAGACATAATACCTGTAGGCGACGCTTTTCTTTTCCAAAAGCGTGAAGACAAGATTTTTAATTCTTTCTTGCGCATCCATCTTTATTGCTTTCGGAGGAACAGGAATGCCTGCACTGTCTCGTTCAAATAGCTTAGAGAGTAACTTATTCTGAGCGTTCTTACGTTTTGAACTTGTAGCATGGGCCAGTGTTTCTGTTTCACTTCCCAGGATATCAGAGATAAGAAGATAGATTTCTAGCTTATCATTCGGACCGTTGAAGATTCTTCTAAGATATGAGGTCTCAACTTCTACAAAGTCAGATTGAACCTGAGCTTTCGCTAGCCAATCTTTTGTTTCTTCAAAAGGAGAGCCCACGTGCTCAACTGATCCACCATATTTTGCGCCATCAATCGACATTCCTTTCGTGTTCATCTGGAGATTGTCTTTTCCATCTCTCACATGTGATGGAATAACTAAATCTCCAACTTTGTGGCCTTTAGTAGCGAAAGCTCCGGCCGTGCCCATGTAACTTACATTTGTATGACCAGTATTTTTTAAAGCTTGTGCAATAGGAATAACTTCATCACCCCAGACGTTCGAAACAACACGCCAGCGAATTTGTTTTCCATCTGGCGACTCAAAAACATAATCACACATCTCAATAGTGAAATTATCGTAGTTGTAGATTTTAAATTTTCCCGGAAGAAGTTCAGGTTGTTTTTCGAAGCGTTTTTCAAAATTAGCAAACGCGTCTTCAACGATTTTTTTGTCTTTGAATAGAACTTCAAAGCTTGTGGCTTTCATCATGGCCTTTAATTTTTCAAGATCTTTTGCCGGAAGATAATTGAACTCATCACTTTCTGAATCGTATAGATTTTTCAGAGCTTTTACTTTCCAGAAGAGATTAAATTTTCCATCAATTGATTCTTTCTGCCCAATCATGACTCGATCAGCTTTAGGAAGAAGTTTCAATTGCAATGTATGCTCTTGCGCCTTAGCTGCGTGAAACTTTTTAATGTCACCTTTTACAGTAACTTTGGCCTTAAGCGGAACTTTGTTAAAGTTTGAAAGTGAAATTTGGTGAGTGAGGTGATCAAGACGATCTTGTCCACCAATGTTTGTAATAGCATAACGATAATCTTCACCAGGATACTGAACGATAAAAATCTTATTGTAGTTCTTAGCTAGTGGTTTAACTTCAAAAACAATTGAGCCACCTTTAGTTTTTAAATCTTTCAGGAACTCTCTTGAGTCACCCAAGTGAAAATCGATTGCTCTTTGGTTCTCAATCGCTTCCCAAAAAATTGCTCTCGTCGTTCGATTTGAAATGTAATGACCTGAATCTAAGGTCATGTCATCTGCTTGATAGAGAGTAGGTTTGACTGCTGAGCTAAGATTCGATTCAGCTTGAGATGGAGGAAGATCAAGATCAATGTCTAATTTACTTGGTGCTAATGAGAAAGCTTCATCAAGTTTATTTTTAAAGAAATTGTAGTTCCAAGTAAGATCTTCTTTTTTTACTCCGGAAGTGAGTCCTTTTTCCTTTAAAATTTTAAAAATAATTGCATCGTAGTTTGCAGACTTGCTCAACTCCGCATCAGTCAATTCCATATTCATGATGTCTTGAATAGTGATGGAACGAAGGTGAGCAATAATTGGAGCTGGCACTTTATCTTCAAGAGCGACACTGTACTCATTCAAATAATAATTGAATTTATCCAAGCTCAAAAAATAGCGAATGCTATCGAGTTCATCATTCTGCGGAACACGTTGAGCAATATCACTTTGTTCAACATGTGGTTGCCACTGACTACAGCTTGTAAAGAGTAGTGAGACTACTAAAAATAATGCAGACAATTTTGTTTTCATTTCGATGATACTCCTCCAATGATCATCGGTAACATTTGGCTTATTTTTTAGGCTTTATTATGTTAAGATGACGAAAGCACAAACGTTTATCTGACGGGATTACTCAATGAATATGACGAACAAACTTGACTATAATGGTTTAAAGAAACTTCAACCTTCGATTAAGAAAGTTTTTTTCTATCGAGTGTGTGGAACTGGAATGGGTGCAGCTGCTTGTTTATTAAAAGAACGTGGCTATGACGTTGAGGGGGGAGATACCAATTACTATCCTCCGATGAGCACATATCTTGAATCGACTGGAATACCATTACATAAAATGGACCAAGTTAGTCCGGAATTTTTAAAGAAGTTTGATCTTATTGTTGTCGGGAATGTAATTCCTAATGGCGGCCCGGATGCAAAGTTGATCGAAGAACTCGGAGTTAAATTTGTTTCGTTCCCAACAGCAATTGGCGCACTTGTTTTAAGCGAAGTGAATGTTATCGGAATTGCCGGTACTCATGGAAAAACAACAACGACGTATCTAGCGACGCAAGTTTTTGAGAATCTCAATGCGAAACCTGGTTATCTAATCGGCGGAGTAATGGAAGGACGTCCTTCATCTAAGCTTGGTGATGGGAAATATTTTTTCATTGAATCGGATGAATACGATAGTGCTTACTTTGAAAAAATTTCTAAATTCAGATCGTACTCATTAGATAATCTCATTCTAACATCACTTGAATTTGATCATGCAGACATTTTTAATTCAGTCGAAGACATCAAAGATCAATTCAGAGCAGCTATCCCGCACATTGAAAAGAAATTCATCATCTCTTCTGATTATTTGGCAGCGATTGAACTTTTTAATGAATTCAGCAACGATGATAAGAGTCGCTGGATAAAGTACGGTGAAAAATCCGATGTTGGTCCAAAAATTATCGAAGCAAATGAAAAAGGGACAAAGTTTCAGGTTAACTTCAATAAAGAAACCATTCTTTTTTCAACGAACCTCATCGGTAAACACAATATTCTGAATCTAACAGCGATCATTATTTATGCGCTTACAGAAGGGTTCACTAAAGACCAAATCAATTCTGCCATCTCTGATTTGAAAATGGTTAAGCGTCGTCAGGAAGAAAGAGGATACTATAAAGGAACTCTTATCATCGATGATTTTGCACACCATCCACGTGCCGTAGAACTTACTCTCGATGGAATCATTACAAAATACCCTAATAAAAAAATTCATGTTGTTATGGAGCCAAACTCTGCAACAGCAAGAAGTGCAATTTTTCAAAAAGAATTTTCTGAATCACTTAATCGCGCGGCTTCAGTTTTATTCACTAAACCAACAAGACCAACAAGTGTGAAAAACGTTGGGGATTTGGACATCTACAAAATTGTGGAAGAAGTTAAGGCTTCTGGACGTTATGGCAGTGTCGTTGGGAATCTCACTGAGCTCATGGCAGAAATCGAAAAACTTGTTTCTCCTAATAATGTCATTCTTGTCCTGAGTAATGGGACATGTCTGGGACTTTGGGAGTCGGATTTTGTGAAACAACTTACTCATTAATGAATGGACTTAAAGCACTCTTAATTATTTTTGGATTAGTTTTGAACTGCACTCATAAAGCGGAAGCTAAAACTGATCCAAAACAAGAGATGCTTGATGAATATTTAAAAATTCATAAAGAGTACATCACTCTCAGTTGTAATCCTAAAGTAGAAGAAACCTATGCGGAACTTGATCAAAAGTATCGTGGAGATGGAAATTTCATTCCGGTTACTATTGATGAAAAAGTAGATCAAAAGACAATAAAAACTCTTCTTCCGCTGTTCAAAGAAAAAGAAGCTTGGATTGAATCTCAAATCCAGGCAATGATTAAGTTAGAAAACTTTGAATCTGTTCTGCAAAATATCTCACGTTTAGAAAATGAAGTGAATCTACTTCAGGAAGCTAAACGCGATCATCTTTTTGCCAAGAAAAAAGAAACCAAAGAGCACATCAAGGAAAAGGCTGAAAAACAGTTTCAACAACTTTTAAAAGAAGTTGAATTGTTGAAAGACAATGCACCTTATTTGTTGAGCTTTAAATTTCCTCTCGATCATTTGAATCTCAGAGCGGAGTACGAAAAACAAAAAAGTCTAACAACTAAAGAAGCTCGTGCGCGTGCCAATGCCATCTATCTATTTCGAAAGATTGTTCAAGACGGAACTTACGATGAAAAGATGACGAGAAACGATGCAGTTATTCGTTCAGCTTTCGATACACTTTATCTCTCTCTAAAAAAAGAACCCAAAAGAGATTTTCTCACAGAAAATGAACGGTCCGATTTTAAATATGTGCTGACGAATTTTCGAATTCTTCTCGATATAAAGAAAGAAGTTTATGTTGGTCGTTTCCAAATGTGGCTTGAGCGCACAAAGCGAGCACATGCTTTTTATGCTGGTCTTGAAGGTAAGCGAAATCAAAAAGGTGAAGCCCTTCTTGAATTAACAGCGATCCTTGCGGAGAAAGCGCACGCACTCAGTAACCTTCGCGAATTTGTTTTAAAAAAAGAAGCTGAAGCTTATGAATTTTGGGCCAAGCAACCTGAAATTTATCAATCACTATATGCCATGGAGACCATTCTTTATGCAGAAGTCGGGCGTATGGATGCTCCGGATGCTCTTGAACGAAGAGATGTTGCTCAAATCGTTATCAATCGAGCGAATCATCCAGTCTATAGTGTGCTCACTCCGCAAGATGCGATCGTTCCTTATCTCTCAAAAGATTTAAAAACGGAAAAATATAAATGGCTAAATGTTCTTTTCAAAGAAGGTGAGTTCTCTTTCACTTATTTTTATATTCCTGGAAATTTTCACATCTACTGCCCAGATGTTTCTAAAGTCGGTCAGTTTCTTCGTCGTGAAAACGTTCGTATTGCTCAAGAGTATTTCGAAAAACCGCGAAATAATTTTGATGCTCTCAGGTACTTTTCTCGCATGAGTATGTTTGGTCGAATTGAAATGGATTCACTCTGGGAAAATTATAAAGCGCTTCCTGAAGTTCCTGGTCGTCCGGTTAAAAACCCAAAAAAGCTGGCCCGACTGTTTAAACAAGACCGCTATAAATATCTCTACCATTTTACGTCTGCTTCTCCTAAGAAGTCGTATATGGTTGTGGAAATGCTCGGGCGCAATTATGTAGTGGATTTGAATAATACCAAGGCCCTTTTTTATCACCGCAATCCTCATCATTTTCGCTATTTCGCGCCCGTAAAATAGTTGCTCATCGAATAAAGCCGTTGTATAGTCCACGAAATACACTAGAGTATAATTTGTTTAGGTAAAATTTATTTACCGCTTTTTGGAGATATATTTATGTTGAAAGACTACATCTTTACATCTGAGTCTGTTACTGAAGGACACCCAGATAAAATCGCAGATCAAATTTCTGATGCAGTATTGGATGCAATGCTTGCTCAAGATGCAAAGTCACGTGTTGCGTGTGAAACACTTATTACAACTGGTCTAGTTGTTCTAGCTGGAGAGATCACTTCAAACGCTAACGTTGATTTCCAAAATATCGTTCGTTCAACAATTGCTAAAATCGGTTACGACGATTCAAGAAAAGGCTTCGACGCTCACACTTGTGGTGTAACAGTTGCTCTTGGAAAACAATCACAAGACATCGCAATGGGTGTTAACGAAAACGAAGGAACGTACCTTGAACAAGGTGCTGGTGACCAAGGTTTAATGTTCGGTTATGCTATCAACGAAACAGCTTCGTTCATGCCATTAACAATCGATCTTTCTCACAACCTAGCTCGCCGTTTATCAGAAGTTCGTAAGAACGGAACTCTTCCACTTCTTCGCGCTGACGGTAAAACACAAGTATCAGCTCAATACGTAAACGGAAAAGTTGCTCGTCTAGATGCAATCGTTGTTTCTACTCAGCACGCTGAAGAAATGACTCTTAAACAAATCGAAGAAGGTGTTCGCGCTGAAGTAATCAACAAAGTTGTTCCAGCAAACCTTATCGACAACAACACTAAAATCTTCATCAACCCAACAGGCCGTTTCGTTATCGGTGGACCAATGGGAGACTGTGGTCTTACAGGAAGAAAAATCATCGTAGATACTTACGGTGGTCACGGAGCTCACGGTGGTGGAGCATTCTCTGGTAAAGATCCTTCTAAAGTAGACCGTTCAGCTGCATACGCTGCTCGCCATGTAGCTAAGCACATTGTTGCTGCTGGATTAGCAGAGCGCGCTCTTGTTCAAGTTGCTTACGCAATCGGTGTTGCTAAGCCAGTTTCATTTCTTGTTGAAACTTTCGGAACAGAGAAAGTTGAAATGGCGAAACTTAACAAAGTGATCAACGAGATGTTCGATATGAGACCTAAAGCGATCATTCAACGTCTTGATCTACTTAAGCCAATCTATTCTCAGACTGCGGCTTATGGGCACTTTGGGCGTGATATTTTTCCATGGGAAAAGCTAGATAGATTAGATGAATTAAAATCTCATTTCTAGTTCACCTCAACGAACTCATTGAAGGTAGTTTCGTGTTTTATGTTATGAAAGAAAATAAAAAGGCTCCTTTGGGAGCCTTTTTTCGTTGAGGTCTTTTTTCGTTTAAGGATTCGATAGGTTCAATTGTTCGAGAATTTGTTTTTTAGACAAAGAAATGTTGGTTCCCGGATTAGTGCCATCTTTAAAAATGTCATTTAAGAGATGAGCGAGGCGAAGACCGGCGAGGTAGAGACGATCTCGTGTAATCAATGCTCCTTTTATTTTGTAATCGTCATCAATCAGTGGGAATTCCGAAGAGTCTCTTTTACAAAAATCGGAAGGAGCATTGGAGGGATAGGCACTTTTTCGCAATGTTAGTGACTCCTGAATCCATTGATAAAAATCCAAATTTATATTGTTCGGTAGCGGATTCAGTTTGATGATGTCATTGGTGTAATTCATAAAATTATAGTTTCGAAGAGGGGAGTGACCTGTTCTTAATTTTATGATGTCATATTCAATCAGCTTCCCGTCCCACAGCTGATGTAGTGAAAGATTTTGTTTATCCCAGAACACCTGACAGCTGTTTCCTCCACTGTCTTCTTTTTTTCCAACATGCAAAGGTTGATGAACATCTCCTACAATATGAATGAGATATTTAAGTGCTACGATTTTTAAACCTCTGGGTGTTTCTTTATTTTTTAGCAGCTCTGGAACCTTTTTAAGAATGGTGACGGAGTCTTTAACATTTGGTTTGGAGCTTTCATAATTGCCGTCGTCCAGACTTATAAAATGGTAAGGAGCAAACGTTTCGTAATCAGGATCATCTCTTACATCATCGGCCCACACGGCAGAGATCGCCATTTTCTCAGGACCTAAAATATCGATAACGGCCTGATGTACCTCAGGGGTGAGATTTCTCTCAGCGATTTCACCAATTGTTTGATGGCCGATATTGCCCCAGGAATAAGCATTGAGCGAATAGAGTGCGAGTAGCAGAGAGTAGATTATTTTTTTCATCGTTCCTCCGTGCCCATTTATTATCGATTACTATTAATAAATAAAAATATATATAAATTAAATGTATGATATATTTTATATATGAATACAAACCTCCTTCATCTTTATTACTTTTACCAAGTTGCCAAAACAGGGAGTGTGACCAATGCAAGCCTTGTTCTTAATATTCAGCAACCGGCCTTATCCATCATGCTTAAAAAATTTGAAGCTCATACTGGATTTGCTGTTTTTGAAAAAAAGGGACGCAAGCTTCAGTTAACCGATAAGGGAAGAGAACTCTACGCTTATGCGGAAGAGGTTTTCTTTCAGGTGCGAAAATTGGAAGATTTCATAGGCCTCAAAGACCAGGAAATCAGAGGAAAGATCAGAATTGCAACGAATGATCTCATCGCTCAATATATTTTTCTTCCAGTGCTTAAAACCTGGATGAAAAATCACCCTAAAATTGAAATTAATGTTCTCTATCTAACGGCTCAAGAGGCTTGTGAAAAAATTGTTCGGGATGAAATTGATTACGCCCTTTATTTTTATGGTCCGGAAGAAATGAGTGGGATTGAAATAGAAAGAATCAGAAAGTTCCCATTCATCTGTGCTGCCAGCAAAAAGCATGAGAACTGTTTTATAGGCTCGAGAGAAGTGGATTATTCATTAACCCGCAAGTTTCCAACTATTGATAAGCTTAAAAAGAAATGGCCTGATTTTAGAATTTCACTTAATACAAACGGTTTGCTCCTTCATAAAGAAATAGCTTTGCATGGAGCTGGTGCTGTTGTTCTGCCTAAGTTCAGCGTTGAAAAAGAAATTAAAAGTGGAAAACTCATTAACCTTCTTCCGCAAGAAAGACTTGAATTCTCACTGAAACTTTATCAGCGTAAAAATAAAGTTCTTAGCTTCACTCAGGATAAATTCTTAGATGACCTTATTAAGGCATTGCCTAAATGAAATTATGCAATGGGAAAATAGAGATCAGTTGCACAAGCGCTGGTTGAATGGCACGATTAAATAAGTTTATGAAGATAACACTATTCATTCTATTCACATCACTCTTTAACATCGCAATGGCCGAGAATTCGCGTTCACCCGCTGTTTTAGATCCCAATTGCAACCTTGATATTCCAACGACTCAAACGGTGGTAATAGATGGTAAGAGTGTTGTCATTGAAAAGAGTCCTGAACAAGTTCAAAAAGAGCAGTGTAAAGAGATTCGTGAGTGTATAGCGAGTGCTGATGATGAAGATCTGGCAGAACTTAAAAGCCTTGAAGATGTTGCCTGTAACGCCAATTTAAAAGCTGTGAACACCAGAACTCCTTCAGTCGTGGTCGATAAAAACTTCGATGGAAAACGAAAAGCAAAAGAAGAAGTTGAATCGAATGATCGTCCAGTAGCAATTCCTGCGGCCGCCGCCACAAAACCTAAGTAGGTCGCGCTTTGAATTTTTTTGAAATTTTTCTTTTCATCGCAAAATACACACCGTTCTGGGCCGTCCCTATAGGACTGACCGGTATCCACTTTGCTTATTTATATTGGCTCAAGGACTACCGAGAAATTGCTTACTTTTGGGGAGCATTAGTCTTATTTTGTCTTACATCAGTAGTCTTGTATTTCGTCTTTGGTGGCCCTGATCAAATAATGCAAACGCTCACACAATACTTTCACTAACTTGCCACTTGATCATTTTGATCGGAATTTATTGCCATTTTTCTGTCACTCTGTTGAGAAATTGACACCGAGACATCTTCGTTGTTAGCATTTTTACGTGGTCTATAGGATTGACCATTTTTATCAGATTTTTAAATCTTCAAGGAAGGATCCTAGTGAACGATTTTCAATTTCTTCATACTTCATACGAGACCGATTCATCGAAGTCGGACAATCAACATCACACAAAATTGCCCGATATCTACCTCGTTGAAGATGATCGAGTTCTTGGAACTACGATCAAAAAATATCTGGAGAAGAAACTCTCGCTCACTGTTCATTATTATCTCACGCCTACTGAATGCCTTCTTGAACTCGATAAAAAAATTAAATCTGAAACTGTCGTTAACCAAACTCCATTCTGTCTTATTACTGATATCAGCTTTGAAGCTGGCGGTTCAGACGGATTATTGTTAATTGATCTTCTTAAAGAACGCGGACATCATTTTGTTTCGATTGTAATGACAGGCTTTGCTTCTATTGAAACAGCTATCAATGCAACTAAAAAAGGTGTCTTTCATTATTTAACTAAGCCGTTTGAACTTGAAGTTCTTTCAGACTTAGTCACAAAAGCATTTACAAAAAAATTAAATGTACCAATGTCGTTTTTTACAGCGACAGATGTGGCATCAACAAAAATCTCTACATCGAATTCATCATCAACTAATACATCTCATTTGTTTCAAAGCCGCTTTAAAATAGAAGCACCAACTCCAGATGATATTTTCTGCGGAATGGTTGGTCGCTCAAAACAAATGAAACAAGTTTTTGAACGTATCAAGAAAGTTGCAGCTAGTGATTCAACAGTGTTTATCTCTGGTCCATCAGGAACAGGAAAAGAACTTGTCGCGAACGCACTTCATAATCTCTCAGCTAGAAAAGCTCACAATATGGTTTCTGTTAATTGCGGTGCTATTCCATCTGAGCTTCTTGAAAGTGAATTGTTTGGTCACGAAAAAGGTGCCTTTACTGGTGCAATTTCTTCACGCAAAGGTCGTTTTGAAATGGCCCACCGTGGATCGATCTTCTTAGATGAAATTGGTGATATGCCACTTCTTCTACAAGTAAAAATTCTACGCGTGCTTCAAAATCGCGTCATTGAAAGAGTCGGGAGTACCGATACAACTGAGATCGATGTTCGTATCATCACTGCTACTCACCGCAATCTCGAAGAAGCTGTTCAAGACGGCAATTTCCGCGAAGACCTTTATTACCGCCTCAATGTTATTCCCATAAAAGTTCCGGCCCTATGTGAAAGAAGAGAAGACATCCCACTTATGATCTCTTACTTCCTTTCAAAATTTGTATCTGCTGATGGCCGCAACAATATCGAATTCGACGATGAAGCACTTGAAATGCTCATCGGTTACGATTGGCCAGGAAACGTACGTGAACTAGAAAATCTCATTGAAAGATTAGTTATCCTGAAAGGCGGAAACCAAATTAAAGTTTCTGATCTACCAGCAAAATTCCTCAAACAAGCTCCTGCAAATTTCGATTCATACAAAGAACTCATCACACTTCCTGAAGTGGGTGTTGATCTTAAGCAGCTTCTTTCAGATATCGAAGATTCACTCATCAACCAAGCACTCGCAGTCACTGGTGGAAACAAAAACCAGGCTTCGAAGCTTCTCTCGATGAACAGAACGACATTAATCGAGAAGATGAAGAAAAAAGGTTTCATCACACTTAACTAGTTTGATGGAAAAACTTAAAAGGCATAAGTTTTTTGCCTTCATACTCATTGTTGGAACAATCCTCAGATTTACAAAGCTTGATTTTCAATCTTTTTGGTATGAAGAGCTTGTTTCGGCTTATTACACAAACGTAAATGGTCTCGGAGAATTCTTTTCTCGTTACTGGCACAATCCCGATTTCAGTCCGCCACTTTATCATTTATTCATTTACTTCATTCGTTCTCTTTTTGGATCTTCTGATTGGATACTAAGGGCCCCTAGTGCACTTTTTGGAGTAGGTGTGATTGTCATGACCTATTTTTTAGGAAGACGCTTAATTGGCCAGCAAGGTGCTTTAATGGCATCGGCAATGTCATCAGTTTCCGGCGCACTCATCTATTATTCACAGGAAATGCGATATAATTCTGCACTCGTTTTTTTTATCCTGCTGCTCTCATATCTTTTTATAGATTATCAGCAAGAGCGTGCATCTATCAGAACACATATTGGATTAATTTTAAGTGCATTTATTCTTATCTATATTCATTACTTGGGACTCTTTTTTATTCTGCAATTATTAGTTATCTCCACTCTTTTGAAACGTTCTCTTTGGAAACGAAATGCAATGTTCATGGTCGGAGTTATCATTCTCTTTGCGCCTTGGCTGATGGTTTTTATCAAACAGACTTCTGTCTGGAGCATTCCTAATTTAGGTAATACCTCTCCTCATTTATTCACTTACTTCAAGAACATGTTGGAATTTGCTTTCTTTTATCGCCCATATTGGTTTGCTGATAATATTCAAAATGGTTACGTATATATTCTCATGTATTCTTCTGCTGGATTTCTGATCATTAGTTTGCTTCTTTGTTTTAAAAAGAACTTTAGAAAACTGAGATGCAATTTAGAACAGTTTTATCTGTGGGGACTTTTCATATTTAATCTAAGTATTTTTTGTATTGCTGATTTATTGGGATCAAAAAAATATTTCTACGAAAAAAATCTTTTGTTCACACTGCCTTTCCTTTACTTGGGCGTGGCTTTCATCATAGATCGAGCTTATTCAAGTAAAAAAGAAAAGCTTGTTTTCTTGCTTGGCTGTTCTCTTTTTATCGCCTACCGACCATTTTATGTTCTCGACTACTATGGCAGGGTTTTTAAAACGGAATTTAAAACATCTGCCGAAATTATCGCCAGAGAATATAAAACGCTGCCCGTGCTTGTGATGTGCGGAGACCGTGAATGGTATGATCATTACTTTTCTAAAATGAACATAAAGGATGTCACATACATCAAAAGCGTAGAGCAGTTACATCGTGAAATGAAAAATAAAGGCAGAGCTGTGCTTACCTTCGGTCACTGCTTCGTTGATCCTTTAGTGGAATTTGAGTCTGAAAAATATTTAGTGAAATCACTTTATCAGTCGCATTCTCTTAGTTTTGCGGGCCTGTATGAATATCGACCTTAGTTTTCATTGATTTAGATTGAGATGCACATCTGCCTGAATTGCAAATCTCCAAACGGAGGTGATTATGCGAAAAATCAGGAAGAACACTCAGCTCAGTTTGATTAATCCAAAAGGAGCTGGAAGACCCGCAAAAAACGATAAGGGAATCCGTCATACTGCTCGCGAACGAATTTCGAAATTAACTGCTCTTCATTTAACGATTAAGGTCCGCGAGAATAAGGCAGATATCAAAAATAAGCGACTTTTAGGAGCACTCCATCACGCGATTATCAGAGCTAGACTTAAAGGCCTAAGGATCATTCATTACACGTTAGAATTTAATCATGTTCATCTGTTAGTAGAAGCCTACAGTAGTGAAGTTCTCCATAAAGGTATGCAATCGCTTGGGATTTCTTTTTCGAAGGCTATTAATAAAGTAAAATCAGTTAAGGGCACAGTCTATAAACACCGCTATCATTTCAGGAAAATTGGTTCGAGAAGAGAGTATAAAATTGTTCTTACTTATATTCTTGGCAATGGAATAAAACACAAACGGACGAAGGCTTTGATTGATCCATTCAACTCATGCGTAATTTCGGCGGAAATGATAAAAGTGGTAGAACGAAGTGATTTTCTGAAAAGTTTGCGGGCCAAGTTGCAAGTTATCTTGTGCCCGCCGAAATTATTCGCCTTTCTTGATTGATTCGCGAATAAAGTATTTCAGAACTTTGTTGCGGTTTGCTCCGCCGACGAGAGTTTTGAGATCTTCATGGAGAGTTTGGTCGTAGATAAGTGCGTGCATCGTACCCGGGCCTTCTTCAATTCTTTTTGTCATCTTCACGAATGAATCTGTGCTCGTTTTCATGTTGGCCATGGATTGAGAAAAGTTCTTATCGTTTAAAGTCGACATCAGTTTGTTCGCGTTTGCCGTGAGATTTTCAACGTTGTAGAGAACGCGCTCGAGACGGTTATCTGCCACTTGAGACATGATTTTATCCATCTTCGTGAGAATGCTTCCAGCAGCGACCATCAGGTCTTCGCCTTTTTCAATGATGTGATCGATTTGAGAAGCTTCGTTAGTTGCGAGTATATCGCCTTCACGGACAGGTTGTGATTCGTTTGTTCCGCCCAAGATTTCAAGAAATTTATCCCCTAAGACACCCTGAGTTTTAAACGCCAGGTAAGAATCTTTTTTGATCCATTCAGTATATTCACTATTCACTGCTAGATTGATGACGAGAGTATCAAGGTCTTTGAAAGTGATATCTGTAACACTTCCTACTTTAATACCTTTTAATTGAACGGCTGCACCTTCTTTTAAGTTCTGAGCGTTCTTGACCTCTGTTTTGAGATAAATTCTGCTTGAGAAAAGTGGGTTTTGTTTATATAGCATAAAAATGTTTACACTCACTACAGCTAGAAGGATCGTAATGAAAATGCCAGAGATGAGATAATTTTTTTTATCACTTGGTTTAAACATGTTAGTCGTTCCTTAAACTAAACTTTTTAACAATCGGGTCGTCTGATTGTTGAAATTTTTCTGGTGTATCATTAAAAATAATTTTTCCCTCATGCAGAACAACGATGCGATCGCAGAGTGAAAGCGCAGAGGGGATATCATGAGTAACAAATATTGATGCTAGCCCTTTATCTTTTAGTTTTTGCATGAGAGCTACGACATTTAATGTATTCGCTGGATCGAGACCGGCAGTAGGCTCATCATAGAGGACAATTTCGGGATTGAGTATCATGGCACGGGCCATTCCTACGCGCTTTTGCATACCGCCTGATAAATCTGATGGCATGATTTCTTCTTTGCCGGGTAGATCAATGAGCTTCAGCATTTCAGCGACTTTATCTTTGATCTGACTGTAGCTAAAACGTGTATGTTCGAATAACGGGTATGCAATGTTTTCGAAAACATTAATTGAATCGAAGAGAGCACCACTTTGAAATGAGTAGGAGATTTTTATACGAATGTTTTTCAATTGATTTTCAGTCAATTGATCGTAGCGTTCACCTTTGAAAATCAACTGGCCTTGATCGATTCTTTCTAATCCAATAATGGATCTTAGAAGAACTGATTTCCCTGTACCAGAGCCACCGAGCAACCCCAAACTCTCACCTTTATGAAGAGTGAGATTGATCCCTTTATGGATTGCATGTTTTCCAAAACTCTTATGAATGTCTTTTAGTTCTAATAAAACTTCTTTCATTACCAGATCACCAAAAAGACTTTACTGATAAAAAAGTCAGTTATGAGAATGAGGATTGATGCCGTTACTACAACCCAAGTTGTAGAGACACCAACACCCTTTGTTCCATCGCGAGTGTTCAGACCTTTATAACAGGCGAAGATAGTGATGATTCCAGCAAACGCAACAGATTTTACTAGTCCTGACATGTAGTCATGAAATTTTACAGTGGAAAAAACTTTGAAGAGATAAAATCCAGGAACAATATCAAACTCTGTTCGACAAACAATCATTCCACCGATTATTCCGACACCAAAAGAAAGTGCAGACAACAATGGAAGTGAAATGACGAGTGCCCAGAAACGTGGGACTACGAGAACTCGAACTGGTGAAGTTCCGAGCGCGCGAATCGCATCTACTTGCTGAGTAACATTCATTGAACCTATTTCTGCCGCAATTCCTGAACCCACTCGACCTGCTACGAGAAGTGAAGTGAAAAGTGGTGCCATTTCACGGGCCAGGGAAAGGGAAACGACGGCGGGAACATAAAGTGTTCCACCAAATTTTGCGAGACCATAACCAAAGTTCAAAGTCATTACAAGACCCATTGTGAGCCCAATAACAACAGTGATTGATGTTGATCCAAAACCTAAAAGATTGATTTGCTCCATTAGTCTAGAAACATAAAAAGGCCCAGTGACTGAACATTTAAGAGTTTCAAAAAATAGCGCAAAAATTTCACCAACAAAGATGAAGAATTTTTTTACACGTTCAATCTTCTTTTCGACGAATGCGTTCATTTAAGCACTATATGTTGAGAAAAGCTGTTGAAATCAGCAGTATCTTTTTCGAGTGTGTTTTTGTTAATGGCAATGAGAACGAAATCATAGATGCAGTTGTTTTTCTGAGTAGTGAGGACTTTAAAAAATCTTGTTACACCGTCAACTTTTCCCGAGGCAGTAACAAGTGCGGCTTCTCTTCCTTGATGTTCAGTCGTCGTTCTCTCGATAAACTCCAAACCTTCTATGCCTGCTAACATAGATGATGTCAGTGTGTTGAGTGAATTAAATTCATTTTTTCTACAGGCACTATTAAAGAGGTAATAAGATTTTGTCAGATTATTAAACATCGTGAAGTCGTTTCCTTCACTTTTCATCGTTGTCCAAGGAGTGAGAGTCATAGTAGGCAGAGGATTTACAACGGATGTACTTTTTGAATAATTTCCAGTTTCAGGAGTTTGAAAAAAAGAACATGAAGTGGTCAGCAATAAAACAGTAATTAATCGAATCGCGTTCATAACACTCTATTTTGGTTGGGTTTATTTCTATCCTTATATGTCCATTAGAAGGTCTGACTAAATTATTGTAAACAGATAAAAAATTTGCCTGTCACAACTTTGACGAGATATTTTTGCCGCTGAGAAAAATTTTCCTTTAAAAATTTACAAAAACAGGTAAACTTTCAACAAGAGTAGAGCTAGTTCAGGATGAATGTGGCCCTCGAATTGACAGTCAAACTTAAAGGACAATTTGATGCGAACAGGATGTTTCGTAAAAATGTGCCCACAAAAAAAATTCTTCAAATTTTTGACGATATTTTTGTTGTCATTAATTATTCTGGAAAATAATTCCTTCGCACAAGCTTTATTAGATCAAGAAAAGGCCACAACTTATCTTCGTTGGAATCTATTTACAGGGCGAGATCAACTTCAATTCAGCAAAGTTGGAAATAAAGTTGTTATCAAGACTTTAAACGCAACTGTTTATAACAATCTTAAAGATGAACTTTCTTCAATTACATTAGATCCACTTTATCTTTCTAAAGTTCAATTCGTTGATAGCACGAGCGGTGGGAATTCACTGAATGCTATGGCGATAGAAGTTGAATTAAAGAATGAAAACGTGGAAATGTTTAGTTTCTATCGTGAAAGAGATAAAAAGTATGTTGTCGATTTCTGGATGGATGGTGATACAGTCAGCCTTAATAAAGCTGCTGTTGTTAAGCCAGATGATATAAAAGTTGAGCCGCCGGCCAAGATTGAGATTCTTCCAAAAGCAGCTAAGACAGTTGCACCGAAAATTGAAGCAAATGAACCTAAAATTGTTTCAGCAAAAAAAGTTACAACAACTGCGATTGCAAAACCATTTGAACCAAAAGCGAAAGAAATCGCTCTTGAGAAAAAGATTAGTGCAGATCCAGATATCTCAAGCTTCATTGTTGATCCAAAGAAAATGGGTCAAAAATCACAAGCTGAACTAGATGCGGAAGAAGCTGATTCTAAAAAGCCATATAGAGATTTCCGTTACGGAGCTACATTTATTTGGGATTACGATCCTATTGCTCCTGCTCCAAAAAAAGTCGTCAACATGAAGACGAAAATCCCGGAGTTGTTCTTTCCAATTGCTAATCGTCAGTTCAAAAAAAGTGAGAAAGAAGCGCATCTTCAATTAACTATCAATCTTTACCGCAAGAAAAAGTGGGGATTGATGAACAAGTCTATTAAGCTTTTCCAGCAAAAGTATGGAATGAATGCTGAGTGGGAGCTTGTTGAGTTTATCAAGGCCAATGCAATTCTTCGTGAAAACATTGATACACCAAATCCAGATCTATTTAAAAATGCACTAGCTATGCTTTCTACGTTGTCTGAAAAAACTGACAACTATGAAATGAAAAAAGCGATCAATAAATATCTTCTTACTCACTATATCGAAAAAGGTGAGCATTTAAAAACTCTTCAACTCGCTAAAACTTACTACGCGGGAACAAGAGATAATTTTGACTTTGAAGAATCAAATATCCCAGCTGAAGCAATGTTGAATTCACTTGCAAAGCTTGGACAAATTGAAAAAATTAAAGAGCTCTCTTCTGAAAAAACAATTAAAAAAGTTGTTCCTGCCCAAACTATACTGGCCTACCAAAGCTTTGCATACCTCCGTGGCAATGATTTGATGGGCCTGGTAAAGCTATATGAA
>CBIHOP010000014.1:0-19882 GCA_966211385.1 uncultured Bacteriovorax sp. | reverse complement strand
CCGTTTGATCAAAAATCTCCTGCATTTCTTCATCATTCATTTCCAGCGGCTGGTCGATTTTTTTCCACCAATCACTCTTCCCTTCCATCTGATCGAGCACGTTTCTTCTGCGGGAGTGGATATAGTCTTTCGACTTGAGAAGCAAACAGGCGCCGTTATCAGGAGAACCATCTAACGTAGCTGCGATTCTAAATCCAGAGTGTTGATAAAAGTGAGGACGGAAATGAAAACGAGCAAAGGTGCTGGCTTCGTGTCCACAACTCATGAAAGATCCACCACGGATCATCTGATGTTTTCCATCAAAACAAGGAGTCGAAAAATCATCGTAGTACGGATGAACAGCAAATCCATTTAAAGGATTAAATTGATCTTCAAGCCAATGCCAGGTGTTTCCGTAGAGTTCTTCATTGGCATTTTTTGGTGACGACCAGAGAAAATTAAAATTAGCTGCATACATCTCTTCAAGATTTTTTTGAGCAAACGAATCGCCTTGATAAGTTTTCTTTTGAAGAACAGGATCAGCTTTTGCGTCTGTTAACGAAACAAATTCCGCTTCTGTGAGCAAACGATATTTTAATGAACTGTTGTCTTTTTCTTCTTTCCAATGAATGTAGGCCTGAGCTTCGTGATAATTAACTTCAGCTGGCCATGACCACGGCATGGGAATAATCGAAAAGAGTGTGCGAAGAGAATATTCATGTGAACCTTCCGGCCCCGTGGCAACCCAGAATGTAGGACGTTTTGTATTCCTGAAACGTCTCCACTCTTTTCCTTCCGGCAGCCAGTATTTGTCCTGAATATATCCGCCGCTTGCGACGAAATCGTAATATTCACGATTGGTGATTTGGTGTGAGCTGTACTGGAATTCTTTTACGTCAACTGTACGCTCACCATATTCGTTGTCCCAACCAAACGATGGTGTACTATCTGGTTTTCCAATTTTAACTTTTTTTGCTGGAGCTTTTTTCCACAAGTTTGAGACATCTTTAAAAGTTGTTTCATTGGAAGTTGGATGAAGAGGAGCCCAGTATTTTGGCGTTTCTAAATATTCAACGGGCAATTCACGCATGAGAACACTTGATGTTTCAAAGTGAATTTTTTCGTGCTCCATTCCCATCCACAACGACCACCATGGTGAGTTCTTTAAAAACTTTCCAGGTTTTGCTAAGTCTGGATGATTTTTAATAACATCAACAACGATGTCATAAACTTGTTTTCGGTATTCATGAACAGCGCGAACAGACGGCCAGTCCATTTCGTTTTTGGACATGTCATCCCAGCTCATTTCATCAACACCCGTCTCTAAAACTTTTTCGAGATAGATGTTAACGGGGTCTTTGCGAAGTCCAGCCACTCGCAATTTATTTAAGTAAAGAACGGCCGGATGGCCATAATAAAAAATCAGCGGGTGTCTTAGTTCATGATAAGGAGGACGTTTGTAAGCTTCTTCAACTTTGAGTGATTGGAATAAAAGTTCAGTGAGAGTCCATGAATTATTGAAATAAGCGAGAATATCTTCACGCGAACAAATGTCCAGATTGAGTAGTGGCAATGCTGTTAAACACTGACGTTCTTTATCAAAGCCTGCACATTGTTCTGGTGCGAGTCCAGTCCACCATGAATCACCAAAAACTTTTTTTAATTGGTGGTCATATTGAACAGGATTTGGGGCCAAAGATAGATTCGGATTTCGAGTAATCGTCACACTCATAATAAACCTCAAGAAAGCAAAAAAATGATGCCCTCTTATGATTCACCTTTTTCATGACTTTGTCATGAGAGTATAAGGATTGACTAGGCCAGGTAGTATCCGAGTAAGATGGTTACTTTGAGGATAGTTTATAGATCTTGCCGCTATCGGTAGAGAGGTAAAGGGCCTCATCAGGACCTGCTTTTACTTGCCTGAATCTCTCCCCTAAATCATCGATGATTTTTTCTTCACTAACTTTGTTCGTCCCTTTCAGGACGATTCTGCGGATATGGTTGTCCAAGCAGGCCAGGTACAAATCACCTTTGTAAAATGAAATCCCCGAAGGGTTGATGCTTGGAACCCAGTGCATGAGCGGTTGTTTGAGACCTTCTTTAGCGGTCGTGCCGATTTTTGGACCGTAATATTCACGTCCGTAGGTGATAATCGGCCAGCCGTAATTTGCGCCTTTTTCAACCAGATTGATCTCATCTCCTCCGCGAGGTCCGAACTCTGCATTTAAAAGTTGCCCACTAGGTGAAAGTGTTAATCCTTGGGGATTGCGGTGACCATAACTCCATATTTCCGGAAGAGCCTCTTTGTTTCCAATGAAAGGATTTCCAGGGGGAACTTTTCCATCACGATCTAGTCTTAAAATTTTCCCCTGATGATTTGTAAGAAGTTGGGCCTGATCCCTTTTATTGCGTTCTCCGACACTCATGAAAAGAAAACCTTTATCATCAATAACCACTCGTGATCCAAAATGAATCCCGCCTTTTTCAAAAGCATGCGCCTGAAAAATACGTGAGCCTTGAATAGATTTTTTATCGGCCGATAACTTTCCTCTAAAAAGTGAAGTCGTGGGATTGGAAGCATCCGGATCTGAATATGTGAGATAGAGAGTTCCCATTTTAGCATCGTAGAACACATCTAAAAGACCGCCTTGGTCTTCGGCATACACTTTTGGTACACCAGTGATCTCGGAAACTTTTTTTGTAGCAAGATTGAGAAGTTTAAATTTGCCACTTCTCTCGGTGAAAACAAGTTCATTTTTTGAAATGAAATCCATTCCCCAAATAACTTCTTCTCCTTCAAATATTTTTTCCATCTTATATTTTTGTCCATTGATCTCATAAGAATCGCGAGCAAAAGCAGAAGAGAAAAAAATGGCCAATACCAATATAAGAAGAAAAAATTTCATATTATGGAAGTCCGTTAGGGTTAGGTTTTAATTCACAAAACGCAATTGAAGATCTCAACCACGCAATAAAAGAAATATTTTTTGTTTCAAGATTCTGGCGCGCCCAATAGACCATTGCCGGATAACCTTCATTGTCTAACACTGCAGCAGTCGCTGACGTTTTATGTATCGTCATTCTTCCCGCTTCAATCCAATCAGGTGACATTTCTTGCAAAGCTGTTTCCAGTGACCATTCAGACATGCTATTTCCCTCTCCAAAATATTGCAGCACTGGAGACATGTAAGCGCCTTTAGAATCTTTATTGAGCAGGAGTCCGATGTAATGAGTTGTCTCCGGATCTAGCGATGGTGACTGATGATAACATTCACCGGAATACATTCCAGGAATAAATGCTGGAGCTGTTTGCAGACTGTTAAACTCAGAATAGATGCGCTCTTGAGTTTCAGTGCATCCTTCATAACAAGCATTTTCCAAAGTCTCAGGTGCATCCCAAGCGAAAAGTGTTGTTGTTGAAAGAATCAAAATCAGGCCACTAAGAACTTTCATGTTCATAAATTACTCCGCTTAAGTTTCCAATGTAAAGGCCAGCTTATCCAAGCTCACGCCGTTAAGTTTACTGTTCCAGAAATGTTTCCCGCTATAATAAGTGCGAGTTGTGACGGCCTTGAGCGGTACGCTCAAAGTGAAAGTTTTTTTCTCTTGTGCCTTGATTTCCAGTTTTATGCCTTTGAAACATTTTACGTTGTGTTTATTGTTGGCCTTCAATAAGTGAACTTCATGATCAAGAATAAATTTCTGTGCTTTTTTTGAATTGTTCACCAGAACAACTTCGACTTTAAGACTCTCACCTAGTTTGATTTTTTTAGTAAGCAGTTTTTGTGCTTTAACTTCTACAAGGTGAGCATCCACTCCGTGAAGTTTGAATGCTCTGGAGTGTCCTTTTTTGATGAGTGTGCGAGTGGCATGTTTAATCACCCAATCAAGTTCTTTAGAAATCTTTTTCTGCTGACTCCAGGCCGTCAGCTTATCAATGACAAAATCGGGATGATTTTTCGAATGATCGTTCAAATGATTAGCGACAGACTTTCGAACATAGAGAGACTCATCATTTTTTAGTTTTTCTAATAAATGCCAAGTATGTTTGGGATCTTCGACAAAACGATGCAGTTTTTGTCCCCAAGGAAGGAGTGGACGTGAGCCTTCAGAAACAAGCCTGCGTACATGTTCGCTCTCATCCTCTACCCACTTGTTAAAATATTCGAGCGTCTTCTTTTGATCTTTTATAAAAAAATCACGAACTGCGAATTCGGCCGTGAATACTTTTGTCATGGCCTTTAAGGCTTCCATGGAAGCATCAAATTCTTCAATCCCATAAGTAGCGACATAATCTGTAACCGGCCAGGCCGCAAAACCACTTAATCCGATTGAGTCATCTTCACTCTGTTTAAGAGCTAAAGTTAGGATCTTAAGATTCTTTTTTTTATTATGTTTCAAACACTCATCGAGTCTTTGAGAAATGACTTTCACCCGGGCCTTCAGTTCCAGTGGTTCAAGTTCTTTTTTGATGTTTTTTAGGAATTGATCCTTGGGAAAAGAAGGATCTGTGCGGAGAATGGCCTTAGCAGTTTGCTCGGCCACCTGAGTTCCAATCATATTTTTAAATGGTTCCATGTTAAAAGTTTATTTTATTTTTATCTGCCTTGGCAAAGACTCCTTTTTTGATGAGAATAGCTTTTAATGCTCCGACTAAAAGACCTCAACATTGCTCCCACTGAGAACGCTCAATCGCGACGTTCGCTTCTTATAGAAGCGATGGCCAGTTTAGAAGGAAAAGCGATTCATTGTTTTCAATGTTCCGGAACATGTTGTACGTCAGTGGCCAATTCCATGCAGATCACACCGCTTGAAACGCTTGAAATCGTCGAAGGACTTCAAGCTTCGGGAATTGATTTAAAAGAAGTTGAATTAAAACTCAAAGAAACAATTCAGCAGTATCGCCTTGATTACGAACTCTCCACGGGAAAAAAAGGAATCAAACAGCTCCGTCGAACATATACATGTCCGTTTTATTCTCCAGGACCCAAAGGCTGTGCACTTTCTCGCTCGATCAAACCGTATGGATGTCTCGCTTTTAATCCCAAGATGGCCGGCGACAATGGATCAACGTGTTCGAGTATGATTGATCTTTTGGAGACGAGAGAAAAAAATCATCAGACATTTGAAGACATCGCTAACCAAAAAATTCGTGAAGCTTATGGAATCGATTGGGACAAATTAGATCTTCCTCGCGCTCTCCTAACTTTTTTTCAAAAGCTAAACATCAATGCTTAATTTAAATGAGAACCAAAAAGGCTATGGCTACATCATTGCTTCAGGCATTTGCTTTGGGGCCCTCGGCTATTTTGGAAAAGAAGCTTTCAAACGACATATTTCTCCGGGAGAATTACTCGCACTTCGTTACTTCATCTCTGCCCTATTAACCGGTGCCATCATTCTCATCACTAAACCCAAATCAATCGTCCTTAAAAAATTCGATTGGATTTCAAGTTTGTGTTTAGGAATTTTTGGTTATGCTCTCTTTTCAAGTTTTTTCTTTATTGCGCTTACGGGTCTATCAGCCTCACTGACTGTTCTCTTACTCTATACCTATCCGGTGATGGTCGCCATTCTCTCGCGCTTTATCCTGAATGAAAAATTGGGGATTGCTGGAAGCATCTCGCTCGTCGTTGTGACGTTAGGATTGGTTCTACTCGTTTGGGGTGAATGGGCCATCAGCGATCCCAAATATATTTTAACGGGATTAGGAGCGGCCTTTTTCTACGCTCTCTACATTATTTACTCGCGAAAATTCTTAAGCAACGTAGAGGCCATGCCTTCTTCATTCTATGTTCAATTGGGGGCGGGTGTTGTTCTCTCCCTTATTCATTTCCCAAGCTACGATCGTCCGTTTGAAATTCTCTCTCAGCATGGATTCATGATCGTCAGTATGGCGATTATTTGTTCATTGATGGCGATGACATTGTTTCTCGCAGGACTTCGCAGGATTTCTTCATCTGAAGCTTCGATCTTGAGTACGACAGAGCCAGTTTCGGGTGTAGCGATTGCGGGATTATTTTTAGGAGAACGACTCGCATTTATTCAATGGATCGGAGCCGTTCTCATCTTAGCAGGTCTTATCTTAATGGCCCGATCTAAAGTATCAGCCCCTTCAAGAATAGAGTCGCAAACGTAAAATAAATAATAAGTCCGGTTACGTCGACAAGAGTCGCAACAAACGGCGCCGATGATGTCGCTGGATCGAGACCAATTCGTCTTAAGAAAAATGGAAGCATCGAACCGGCAATCGTTCCCCAGAGAACAATCCCCATTAAACTGAGGGCGACTGTAATTCCCACCATCACATAGTGCTCACCATAAAGAACTTCTTTTCCAGGCCATAACAGAACACGGATAAGACCGATACATCCGAGAATAAGTCCGAGAGAAAGACCTGCGATGATTTCGCGGGCAAATACACGCCACCAGTCTCTTAAACGAACTTCACCGAGTGCCATTGCACGAATGATAAGTGTAGTTGCTTGAGATCCAGAGTTACCGCCAGAAGAAATAACGAGCGGAATGAAAAGAGCGAGCACTGTCGCTTTGGCAATACTTTCTTCGTAGTGGCTCATGGCCGTAGCAGTGAACATTTCACCAACAAAAAGCGCCATAAGCCAACCAGCGCGTTTTTTAATCATCGATGTAAGACCGATATCAAGATACGGTTCACCTAAAGCTTCCATACCCCCGAGTTTGTGAATATCTTCAGTGGCCTCTTCTTCGATAACTTCAACCACGTCGTCTACGGTAATGATACCTTTCATTACGTTGTTTTCATCAACAACGGGAAGAGCGAGGAAGTTGTGGTTCGAAAAAGTTTTCGAAATATTTTCCTGATCTTCGTCCGCAAGAACTGTGACGAGATCTGTGTTCATGATTTCTTGAATCGTCATTTGCGCTGTCGCTAAAAACAATTCACGAAGTGAAACAACACCAAGTAAAACTTGCGAGCGATCAAGAACGTAAGCGTAGTAGATCGTTTCGATTTTTGATTTTGATTGAGCACGCAGGTAGCGAATCGCCTCTTCCACCGTCATCTCAGGACGCAGACGAGCAAAGCGCGAGTTCATGAGTCCCCCGGCTTCATCTTCAGCGTAGGCCATGAGTGCTTTAACTTCAACGAGTGTGGCATAATCGAGACACTTAAGCGCATGTCCCTGTTGTTCTTCATCGAGGTTCTGGATTAAGTCAGCAATATCATCCGGAGCAAGCAGACGAATCCACGAGCGTTTTTCTCCATGAGGAAATTCTTCAAAGAGTTCGGCCTGGTAATCAGAAGAAAGGTTGATAAAGAGTTCCTCTTGATCAATTCGTCCAAGCATAGTGAAAACTTCCATACGTTGAGCAAACGTAAGGACCTGCCAGTTTTCAAGCAAGTTTTCGAGAGAGAAATCGTCATTCAAAAGTGTTGTTTCCATTTAAGCACCATCTAGAAAAAGAGAAACTGGTGAGTCTTAAGTGGAGGGAGAAAGGAAGTTATTTAGTGACCTTTAACGTCTCCACTGAGTTTTTTCAATGCGAATTGCTTGGGATCTTCGTCCATCTTGAACCTCAGGGATAGGGTTAATAGTTTTGATAATATTTACCGAAATTTAATGCCGGTCTATCTAAATGGCAAACGTTTTTATAAGATTCGGTTCACATGAGTAAAAAAAACAGACCTCAAAATTCAGCGGGAAAAATTCAGGAGCACTTGAATGCTCTCGACAGGTGGACCGCTTACAAGAAGGGACTTTGCGATTCTTGCGAGGGACTTTGTTGTTATATGCCAGTGGAAGTGAAGGTTCCCGACCTCATTCGTTTGGGCATTCTCGTGGATTTTCATTTAGAGCTTTCAGAAAAAGAACAAATTAAGGAAGCCCTCAAAGATCGGGCGGTGACCCGCTATACACCCTCAACCGGGAAATTCACGCTCGCTCAAAAACCAGACAGCTCTTGTATCTTCTTGGGGGCAGATAAAAAATGTACTCGTTATCAGGATCGTCCGGATACCTGTCGGAATCATCCGCAGATTGGACCAAGGCCGGGTTTCTGCGCTTACATGCAAAAAGCTAATTGATCTCGATGTTTCTTAAACCAGTCGACTAAAAGTTTTCGTCCACGCTTATCGTTTTGGCGAAGTGGTCCCCAAAGAAAAATATATTTTCCGAAGAGTTGATTTTTTAGATCTGACCGCAGGAATTTTCCGTTTTTAGCGGGAGCGCCATGCAACTGCCACGAGAGAAGCTTTAGACCACAAGGAAGATGTAAAAGTGGGTCGCGAATACTCTCCATCGTGTTTAATCCACATTGTTCACGGGCCGTCCGTTTAGAAAATTGGAGAAGACCATAATTTCCATGTCCCCCCTTCGGTGCAATCGCCCCCGCTTTAGGATTAAAAGCACTCTCTGCGCGAACGAGCGCCGAAAGAAAGACAATCCAAAAGTCTTTGCGTTTTTCCAAATCTGTTTCGCGGTTAAATCCTTCACACCCGAGCTCTTTGAGATCCGCTGAGTCCACTTCCATATTCATAAAACTTTTGTATTCTTCTTTATTCATTTCCTCTGACAAGACTTGAGTCCAGGACTCCTGCCATGAATGACGTTTTGTTTGAGCTATTTCGACTTTCGCGAATGCATTCAAAGAAAAAAGAATGACGAATAGTGAGCTAATAATTTTCAAGAATATGATCCAATTGATTAAAAACAATTTCTTCATCCATCTGACCTGGCAGATGAAAGAACGTTACTTCTGCGCGATGCTTTTTCGAACTTACAAAATTGAGAACTTCATAAAGAAGATCATTACAAACATATTCACCCGCACTGGTAGAAACGACGAGATCAGGACAAAGCTGCTGCAATCGTTTCAAATCGAGCGTGGTAAACAATCCATCCGGCCCATCCGCTAAAATTTTGGAGGCGACAGGTTTCTCGCCTTCATTGTCCGGAATGCGAGCATCCATCCAATTGATCCCGATTCGCTCGACAGATAATTTCTGTCTATTCTGCGCAAGACCCGTGAGAATGATGATATCTGGATCAACTTGTTCAAAATGCTCTCTAAAGGCCAGAAAACACTTATGGAAGACAACTGGAAGGATAGCGCCTGCCACTAATCGATCCGAAAAAGTTTTCGATTGTTGCCTTTTAACCCACTCCGCCGAAATATTTTTAGTCGCCTGGTCAAAGGGTTCAAAACCGGTTATCAGAATTTTTTTTTCGCTTGTCACCATGATCGTCGTTGACCTTTTGGATGGACCTCAATAAAACACCACTCCAGCTCAAATTGAGGATTTTTAGAGGTTCTATGCAAACATTATCCAGCTTCATCTTATCTGTTCTTTTTTTGTCTTTCAACGCTCAAGCGGCCGTTTGGGAAGATACGCAATCTTGGTCACTTCAATATGAAGAACAATTTTCTGAATGGATGAAAAGTCCGAACGTTAGAGAAACAATGTTTACAGAAACATCATCTCCTTTCTACGGGATCAATCCTGACTGCGCTGATGCTTCATACGCTTTGCGAGCTGTGTTTGCTTATCAACATAAACTTCCTTTTGTGATGACAGCTCCATCAGGTTCTCGTGATGGCAAAACTCTCAACAATAGAATGAACAAATGGGATAAGGCCGGACCAACAAGCGAGAGCAGACTTGTGGCGATGATCACTGAAATTGGTGATTCAGTCGGAACAGAAAATCTTGCTTACTTCGATACGTTTCCAACAGCGATTAAATCAATCGCGCCGGGAACACTCTTCATGTACAAAGTGAAAGCGCGTTTCAAGAAATTTATTCGTCACACTTACAACATCAAAAAAGTAAATGAAGTTGGAACATTCGACGTTATCTATTCAACTCAAGCAAATAAAAAAGCACACGGGCCTTTATTAAGACGTAAAGAAAAGGAATTCGAAGAGCTGCCGAATTCTCCATGGGGATTTAAAAAATTCAGATGGCCGGAGCATTTAGGTGCTGATCTTTCAGCGATTCCTTCAGAACTTGGTCCTTCAATGGAGCAATTTGAATTAGCTGAAAAATTAGGTGCGCATGAGTTTTTCAAATATGTAAAAAAATCTGTCGCGACAATTATTGAGACACGTGGTGGACGAGTGAACCGTCAGTTCACAGCGCTATGTAATGAATCAGTTGCGAGAATTGATTACGTTAATCAAGCGCTCGACTATCTTAAGAAAACTGGCAATCGTTGTATGGATTATGAAGAGTTTGATGCTTACTCAACACCACAAAGAGATTCAGGAATCAAAGATCTGTTTGCAAAACTTAATGAAGCCTACGTTGAAGCTGAACGCGCTGGTGAACTAAGCGCAGCTGATCCGAAAATTGTTGCGTTTACACAACTTATTTTCAAAGGCAAAGGCGCGACGATTGAAGAACTTAAGGCGTTCTGCCCTATCAATTACGCTGCAGGAAAGACTCTTGATCTTGCGACTCTTTACAAGAGAATTGAAAAGGAGCAGCTTTCTAGTCACCCGAACGATGTGGTTGAATTACGTTGGGGCGAGGCAACTTCGCCGAAGACTAAATGTAAACGCTGGTACTAGAGGAAAATAAAAAGCGTGGATAAAAAGAAAAAAATATTTTTTGTTTCAACGCTAATCTTTTTTATTGTGGGCGGATTTTTATTATTCGCTCCCAATAAAAAGAAAATCAAACTCGATTCCCTTGCTGCTGATCCTTCATCTCAACCTGCAAGACCAACATTCATCAACGTCAGCACGAACCCTGCGTCGGCTTCTCAAGTTCAAAGTGATGTCTGCCAGACATTAAGAGCACAAATGCCCGCTCTCAATGATTGGCAAAAAAATGGTCAGACCGTCTCCGAACGTTTCACGAACATTCATAAAAACATTAACGGCCAGATTTATCGTTTGAGAACTTTTTTTAAAGAACACGCCGAAGGTGAAACGCCTGTCTATCTTGTTTATAAAGAAGATCAAAATGAAGAAGCGCACATCATTGAAAAAAGTGACTACAAAAAAGGCCGTGAGTTTTTAAAAATTGAGAAAGCAAAAGGCGAAATTCTCTACACTGAAAAAGGATTAAGTATTGGAGAGGATCAATCCTTTTTCGTTCATTACGTGAACTCGGAACTTAAAGGGTTCCAAGGATCTTTCCCACAAAATCCAACGCTCTCAAACGTCGACTGTCGCTTTTAAACGCAGCCATCTCCCGCCGGAACTTCCGCCTGCGGTGTACACGCACGATCAGATTCAGGACAACGAAGACGCACATGAAAATGCGTTCGATGCAAATCGAGAGGACGAAGCCTTCTTAACGTTTCAATGACGTCAGGCCGTTTAGAAATCCCCTGCTCTTTTGTGTATGCACAAAGATGTTTTTTTATGAGTTCATCGACGAAGATGCGCTGAACGGGATGACGATGAACCAATTCATGAAAAATTTTAAAGTTGCGTTCTGTGTGAAAATTAGAACTCACTTTATTGTTCACGATAAAATCTTCTTCCCAATACGTCGCTTGCGGCGATTGAAGACGCTTATTGTGAGTGAGATAAACAACATCAACGTCCAACCCATTTTGATGGCTGGAGTGACCTGGAGCATTTCCTCCTTTCATCGCAGATAAATCTCCGATCTGAAAAACTTCTGCATCGGGAAATTCCTGACGAAGATACTCGGAAGCATCGGCCAGCACAGCATGCATTTCATCTGTCGCAAAAAACTTTTTACGGGCCAAAAAAAGCTTATGAATGGAAATGGGTTTCTCCAGAATGGATTCGCCATCTTTCAGTGATCCTTTGGAATAAGATCCAATGGCCTCAGAAGCATTAACCAAATGAGAAAACATCAGTGTGAGAACGACTAAGATTGTTGTTTGCATTCCTCTATTTTAAAGGAATCTACAATTCAATCTACGTGGGCAAAAGGTGACTTTGAACGAGAATAAGTCCTGAAGGCGGAGCTAAAAATTTAATCCATTCTGGATTGGCTTCATTGAGAGATTCTTTGAATTCATCAAAAGTAATTTCATTATTTCCCAGACGAATGAGAGCTCCCATCATTAACCTTATTTGGCCGCGTTTGAAACTCGATCCTTGAACTTCAAGAACATAACTTGTGTCGGGAAAAAAGCTTGCCGTCATATCGGTGTTTAGTGAAAGTCGACAATGAGTGATTGTTCTTTTTTTAAAAGAGTCAGCTTTCATCACATAATTTGGTAGCTCTCTCTCACCTACAAAAAGTTTCGCGCCTTTTTTCATCAATTCGATATCGAGATTTTCCTTAAAGTGGGCCATAAATGGAGCGGAAAAAACATGCGGATTTTTAACATTTGTTGAAAAGTAATAGTGATATTTTTTATCGCTAATATTTTTTAACAAAGCAAAATCAGAAGACACTTTTTTGCACTCAATGACTAAGACATCGGCAGGAAATTCTAAGGACAAAGTTTCAGGAATGCCTTCTCCCTTCAATGTTAGGAGACAATAACTTTCCAGGCTGGAAACCATTTTATCCGTGCGACTTGAAAATTTTGTTTGAACTGATAAGTGCGGAAATTGATCCTTAACTTTTTTTTCAATAAGTTCCTGAATGGTTCTGAGACCTGGATGTTTTTGCACGCCAAAAAAACGAAAACCAAGGTACTGAAAAGTAAGTAAGAAACACTGTTTATTCATGGCAAAAGAATAGTCGTCCTAGGCCCTGAGAGTCAAGACGATGTCTATTGAAACACGTTAGAATGCCCCGTCCTATTAACGCTAATAGAAGAGGTTTTAAAATGATTACGGTTTATGGTCCGGCCCGTTCAAGTGCATGAAGATGTCTTTGGTGTTTAGAAGAAATTGGTCAGCCGTATGAAAATAAAAATATCGATATGCGCGCTAAAGAGCATAAGTCGGATTGGTTTTTAAAAATCAATCCTAATGGAAAAGTTCCGGCCCTCGTTGATGGAGACGTCACACTTTTTGAATCATTCGCAATCAATAATTATCTCGCTGATAAGTACAAACCAGAGCTACTGGGAAAAACGGTTCAACAGAGAGCTTACGTTCAACAGTGGAGCCACTGGGCGAGCGCTGAACTTCAAATGCCTCTTATTGAAATTCTTATTCAAAAAATGTTCATGCCGGATGATAAACGCGATCAGAATACGATTGATAGAAATACGCAACTTCTTCCGAACCTCTACAATATTCTCGACAATGCTCTGGCGAAATCAAAATACCTTGCTGGTGATGAGTTTACACTTGCTGATCTTAACGTTGCTTCTGTAGCTGGACTGGCCAATGCTCTAGGATTTGATGTGACTGCTTATCGCAATGTGGGCAACTGGATGAAGGCCGTGAGTGATCGTCCGTCTTTCCAAAAATACACAAAACTTAGAAGCTAATTTTTAATTGAAATAGAGGGCGAGGAAAATGGGATACTCGCCCCCATTTTTCGAAATCGTATTGATAATTTCTCGACGAACTTCTTTAAAGTCACTTCCCCATTCACGATTTAATTCTTCACTAAAACCGAAATGATGAACACCCATATTCGCCGGATCGCTATGGAAGGAACCGTCTTCTTTATCCAGATCAATGACGGCAAGAACGCCGCCTGGACGTAAATTCTTTTTTAATTTTTTTATCATTGCTGCGGGTTCTTTCAGATGGTGAAAGGCCATTGATGAGAGAATCAAATCGAATTGCTCGTGAATGCTTTGCTCTTCTAAATTAAGAAGCATACTCGCCACTCGTTCATTTTTTTCAAATTTTTTATTGAATACTTCCAACATTCCTTCAGAAGTATCAATTCCTAGAAGATAATTTTGATCATCAACAAACTGCTGTCCTAGTAGACCTGTTCCACAGCCAACTTCTAAAATATTTTTAGGCGAGAACGTTAGATGTTTTCTGATTTTATCAGCGTACTGCGCGTTCTGAACGATCTTTTCTGGACGATCCCATTCTTTCGAGGCTTCGTTAAAATGATTCATGATTAATAGAGCTCTTGTAGAATATCACCAATAAGATTAGTGCGTAGGAATTTTACCCAGTTGCTGTCTTCATCGATTTCGCGATTGAAAGTTTTCACATGAGCTTTTTTAGTAATTTTTTCATCGCTGATTTCTTGATCAAAAATCTGGATCAATCGTCCTGCAATTTCAGGGGATTTAAATTCGATGGCGATTTCATTACTCACACTTGTCGAACCGATACCAAAATTGTGCGAACCGATCATGACGTGATCTTCATCGAAGATCATCACTTTCTCATGCAGATAAGTTAACTCACCATCTCCGTTCCATTGATAAATATTAAGTCCTTTGCGAGCGAGTTCTTTAAGATCAGGCAAGCTGTAGAGATAACCTTTGTTGCTGACAAAAGCCGCTGAACGTTTGCTGTTGGTGATGACTTTAATATCTTTTCCGGCCTTCACATTTTTCAAAAGAAAATCTTTGTAATCATCTGTCGGAATCATGAAATAGTTGTAAGCGCGAAGTGTTTTGAATTCAGTTTTTAAAACTGTATTCATAATATCATCAGTCATATAAAGACGTTGTTTGATATTAAATGTATGCATGTGTTGCTTGATCACGGCTTCATGAGTGATGATTCTTGCCTTCACACCATTTTCAAAAACAGGTTGCTCCGGAAAAAACGCAGGGTCGTTTTCATAAAATAGTGTCTGATACATTGATTGAGTCACTTCCATGCAAAATTCTATTTGCGAGCGACAAGCACTGTTGAGTTCCAGTTGTGTGAGAAAATCGTGCATGATTTTAAAATGCTGTTGCACTTGATTCACGACAGGACCTTCGAGCATGACTTCCATGTCTTTACCGCGGAAACTGCTATCAGAAATATTTCTTCCCCCTAGGATGGCCTTTTGACCGTCCACTAAGAAAATTTTCTCATGCAGATTATTCGAGATTGAAAGTCCTTCAACTGGTTTTAAACGTAAGAAACTCATGACGGCATTTGGTACTTCTGGAGTTAACCATTTTTTCGCCCGTCCAGTTACATCTGTCGCCACACTTGGGACAAAAGTTGTAAGAATACGAACCTCAACTCCACGCTCATTCGCTTTCACTAATTCATGAGCAAGTTTTTTGGGAAAACTAGAATCATCCCAGAAATACGTAATGATATGGATATGGTGCTTGGCCTGTCTGACCATTTCAAGTTTCAATTCAACGGCAGCTTTTGGATCCTCTAATAACGTTAAGCGATTCCCTTCTTCATAAGGGTAAATGAACGCTTCTGCTTGTCGCAAAGAAGACGTCATCACGAGGAACATGATTAAGAGTAGATTGTTTAACATGACCGCATCTTAACAAAAACCAAACAGCTTTAGTGAGACGCTGAAATAATTACATTTAAAATTTATGGAGCTGAAGCCGTGGCCCTGCCACACCAATTGCGCTTTTCTTTTGTGCCGCCATCATAGGCGTAGGCCAAACGGTTTTTAAGCAGCAATTCTTTGAGGTCTCGCCCGTCGACTTCTACATCGGCAAGTATGCGAAAGTATTTGTCTTTTTGGACGTTTTTGAGGTTAATTTTTTTGGCATTTTTGAGGACATTCTCGACCAGTCGTTTGGCATTTCGAGACGCTTCTTTTTCGCATGGTAAATGCCCTTTGATTTCAGGAGCATCAATGCCGCTCACCCGAACACTGATATTGTCTCCAATTAATGGATGGACACCTGGTATATCGACGGTAATCGTGTCTGCATCGTAGTTCTTAACGAACTTCACGCAGTTAAATTGATCTTTGCTATGGGCACATTCTTGTGCGCTAACACTGTTTAGAGACAACAGTAAACTACAACTTAAAATCCATTTCATAGTATAATGGTGCCAGCAGACTTTTAAATTGAAAAGCTTACGGTTACTATTGATGTCAAAAACTTTTAAAGGACTTTAAATGAAAAAAATCGCTATTGTTGTTGCGAGTGTTGGAAAAAACCTGGAACTCGCTCATGAAGTAGAAAAACTTCTTTCCACTAAAAATGTGAAGACTTCACTCATTAATGTTGTTGAGATGAATCTTCCTCTTTACACAAGTAAAGCAGATGCTGAACATTCAGCAGAAGCTTTAATGGCCGCTTATAAAGAACCTCTTGCAGCTGATGGTTTCATCTTCATCGCTCCAGAATATAACGGTGGCCCTCCACCATCATTTAACAATTTCCTTGCTTGGGTTTCTCGTTCAACGAAAAACTGGCGTGATGCTTTCAATTCAAAACCAGCAATGCTTGCCACTCACAGTGCAGGTGGAGGACATCAAGCTGTTCTGATTATGAGATTAATGTGTGCTTATATCGGGATGAATGTTATGGGCAGACAAATTGTTTCGACGATGAGTAAACCAAGTCAGCACGAGGAACTCAACAAAGTGACTGATGAGTTCCTACGCGTCTTTAATCTTAACTAAGAAAGTCTTTTGATAAGGTGAAAGCCGAACTGAGTTTTAACGGGAGAAGAAATTTCTCCCACATTTAGAGCAAAGGCGGCTTTTTCAAAACTCGGCACCATCATTCCTTTTCCAAACTCTCCCAAATCTCCACCATTGTTTCCTGAAGGACATTGAGAAAAATCGCGGGCAAGCTCTTCAAAAGATTTGCCATCGGCTAGTTTCTTTAAAAGGTCGTTAGCTTCAAATTCTTGATCCACTAAAATGTGTTGTGCTCTAATTTTCATCATTACTCCGCTCTATTAAATACGCAAATGTCATTGCGTTCAGTATTAACTAATTTGTTTCTTTCAGTGAAAACATAGCCTAGTTGGTTGCCAATAAGCTCAGCACTAAAAGTTGTTACCCATAACAACTCACCATTTAATCTGGCCATACGGTTATAAGCACGAATTTGATTCCCACCTAGTGCTTGATGTGAATAATAAACGCTGTCAATTTGTCCCGTCATAGGGTTTTCGATGAATCGCTTTAAATTTCCGGAATTCAAATCGGCCAATTGATAAATGACTCTCGAGCATCCTTCTGATTCATCTCCATTGCATGTAAAACTTAAAGATGGAGACGAAGTTTGATTTGAGAACTCAGCAAGCTTAACATCAAGTGTACTTGGACATTGTCCTTTTCCTGTACTGACAAGATTGAATTTACCAGTGAAATCTTTTTTTTCCAGACCGAATGCTGTTCCTGAAAAAAGAGTCGCTGCTAAAAGAATGAACTTCATTTAAAACCTCGCTTAAAAAAGATGACTCTTACATACCTCACTCTCCTATTCTTTAGCAATTATTTAGCAATTTCTATACATACGTCGTAGGGACTTTTGATTAGAAAATCTATGACTGAGCGGCCTCGAACTCAGATGTTTGGGGATGGGAATTCTGGTATTTGGGCGAACTCTACGTTTACCTTTCTTATGAACAAATTCTTTCTTCTTTTTTTTACGGTCTTCATAGACGTGTTCAATGCTGACGCCCTGAGGATGATCAGTAATCCTCGGTCGCTTTAATTCAACAGCAAAAAACGCGAAAAGACCTATTAAGAGTTGTCTTAATAGCATGCGGTTTCCATTTGCTTAAAAAATGTTAATGGGATTTAAAGAATGAAAGAATTAGATATTCATGATGAACTCATTATGCCTGAACGAAAGAAAAAAACAAGGGGGAATAAGTCCCCCTGTAATTATTGGAAAGTAGCAATGCGCTCAAGTGCTTCTTTATCATAGGCATTCACTTGATCCCAATTAACGGCTTCCCAAATTCCCTTTAGATAGTCGGCGCGTTTCTCATGATGTTTGAGATAATAAGCATGTTCCCAAACATCCACTCCAAAAATAGGGCGCCCTGAAGTTTCACTTTGTCCCATGAGCGGATTGTCCTGATTTTTTGTCGCGCAAATTTTTAAGTCACCGCTTGTAGCACGTACAAGCCAAACCCAACCTGATCCAAATTGGCCTGTACCTGCTTTTTCAAATTGTGTTTTAAATTCTTCGAGCGAATTAAATGTGGCTTCGATTTCTCTTTGCAGTCTTTTTGGTATTTCTCTTTTACTTTTATCTGGTGTGAGCACTGACCAAAAAAAAGAGTGATTCCAGTGTCCTCCTCCGTTATTGCGAACACTCACTGGATAAGAATCAATATTTTTAAAGATTCTTTCTAATTCTACATCATTTGGTTGATCTTTAACTTCTGCCAGAAACTTATTTAAATTGTCTACGTACGTTTTGTGGTGTTTATCATGATGAACAACCATCGTTTCTTTATCAATCACTGGCTCTAGCGCTTCAGGAGCATAAGGAAGTGGTGATAACGTGAAAGGTGCTTTAAGCTGACATAGTGATGCTAACGAAGAGACTTCAGCTTGAGTAGTTTGTTTATCTATTTGAGTATTTTGATTTTGTTCTTGGATCAAGAGCTACCTCCAGTTTAGGGGTTATCATTAATTTTTGTGCATGATAAATGCCCATAATATTCTATGAATTCACTGACACTTGAATGGGAAGTTAAGTGAAATGTTTTTTTCTTCGCTCCTTTTTTGAGCAATACTTCATATGCTGAGCGCACTTTTTTTGATAAAGGAAGTTGAATATTGTGGACGATGGCACTTGCAATAAGTAATGGTCTCCCTTTTTTTGAAAGATGAGGATATTTCAAATAGCGGTAGTTTTTTAAAAGGTAGGGAATCTTCTTGTCCGGATTCTTCTTTAGGCTCAAACCAACTCGGGGACATTTGAATAAGTGTTGATGTGTTTCATTGCTGGAGAGAAATTCGAAATCACGTCCACCTATTTCACCATCTATTTTAAGGACCAGGTTTCGAACTTTCGTTTCTTTAAATTGAAGAAGAATCTCATCTACAACCTTTGAAGGTCCATCAATTATTCTTTGATCTTTAAGCGACTTCAATCCTCGAATGAGAATTCCTCCAAATCTTTTTTTATGACCAAGTGAAATGTCGACTCCTTTGTAACTTCCTTCCTTGAAAGAAGATCCGTGAGTGTGAAAGGCCATTTGTAAAAGTGTTTTTTGCATCAAAGTAGCATGGGAGTTTGCATCGGGATGTTCATCATCATAAATGTAAAATTCTATTTCTGTTATTTCATATAGAGACTTCCTTATACGGAAGTGATGACGGTTGAGAATTTCCATGGCGAGTAAGTCGAACCATGCTTCATAATCCTTAACACTTTTTTTTAAGATAGTATTTTTCAGCCTTTCATTCATTTGTTACGGCCTTGTAACTAAAGCACCACCACAAATTTTAACTCATCAAGGCCGAATAATCTTGTCACACTGAAGACCACCTGACTAAGATGGTGAACAAATTCACCAATGAGGAGGACCAATGATTTATGACTTAACTGTTCCCCAATTTATTAAATCACTAAAAAACTTCGATTCAATTTTGGATAAGGCAGCAGCACATGCTGATATGAAGAAATTTGATTTTGAAGTACTCGTTAATTCTCGACTAGCTCCAGATATGTTTCCGTTCGTGCGCCAAGTGCAAATTATGTGTGATACGGCCAAACTTTGTGCTTCAAGATTAACTGGTAAAATTGCTCCGGTACAAGAAGACAATGAAAAAACATTTTCAGATATCAAAGCTCGCATTCAGAGTGTTATTGCTTATCTTGAAACGATGAAACCAGAAGATTATAAAAATGCAAAAGATGCAGTAATCACTCAACCACGTTGGGAAGGAAAAACTTTGACTGGTGAAGATTATGTTATTCACCATGCAATCCCAAATTTTTATTTCCACATGACAACGGCTTATGCGCTTTTAAGAAGTAATGGTGTTGATATCGGTAAAAAAGATTTCCTAGGCCCGATTCCTTACAAACTTCCTTAGACCCAATCCGTTTCATCTTCATTAATTTTTAATATCTCAGCAGTCCGAGCACGTTTCGGACTGCGCTCAATTCCAATCACATCCAGTCCTCGAAGTTGTGCAGCCGCACCTGGAAGCGCG
>CBIHOP010000013.1:0-20324 GCA_966211385.1 uncultured Bacteriovorax sp. | reverse complement strand
GGGAAAAGAGACGGTGGTAACCGCCAGTAATCGACATCCCTGTGACAAAATAAAATCCTAATGCCAGAGCAATCTGAGTCCATTGAAGACCGTTATTTTTGAAATAAACTGCGGATAAAATCACCGCAAAAAGGGGAGTGAGAATAAGAAAGGCCGTATTGATCCAATCCAATCGTTTCAATAATAGTTTGGCAGCTGCCATAAAAAAACCTCTTCTAGCTAGCATAAATTGTTAATTCAATGATAGCGGGAAGAGGTCGAGTGTTTTGTAAAACAATTGTCACAAGAAACGTGAACTTCTATTTGGCCTTATTAGCGAAGGAAGTCCTCGAGAACTAACGAAGTTTCACTTTTTTCATCACGATACTTTACGATGATCGCACATTGGAGAGTGAGTCCTAAGTCGTGTCCCCACGTATTTTCCGCTTTTACTGGGCGGTTTCCGGGAACAACAATCGCGTTTTCAGGGATTGGCTCGCCTTTCTCAAGAACTCTTCCGTTAACGACGTCATACACTGGAATTCCTTTGGAAAGAATCACTCCTGGAGCGATAACTGCACGACGTTTAACTTGAATGCCTTCGACGATTACAGCACCAGCACCAATGAAACATTCGTCTTCGATGATGACCGGAGCTGCTCCAACAGGTTCAAGAACACCACCGATTTGCACTGCTGTTGAAAGGTGAACTTTCTTTCCAATCTGCGCGCATGATCCAACTAAAACGTGAGAATCAACCATTGTTCCTTCATCAACATAAGCACCAACGTTAATGTATGACGGAGGCATGATGATGACACCTTTAGCGATATAAGATCCGCGACGAACTGACGTTCCCCCTGGAACGATTCGCACTCCGCGATCAACATTAAATTTTTGCGGCATCAAATTGTGTTTATCAACGAAGCCGTTTTCTTCTGCAAGAACACCTGCTTTGAACGCTTCGAGAATTGCTTGTTTGATTTCAGTGTTAGCAACCCATTTTCCGTCTACAAAATTTGCCGAGCGCACTTTGCCGCTTTCTAGATCGTTTAATACTTGTTCCCAACCCATTAGATTGTCTCCTTATACCATTGTTTAACTTTTTTATCAGCATCAAGCACCGGCGTGTTGTCTGCAAGATCACGATGATCAAGCGGTGAGCGCAGAACTTTTGTTTTAATCTGTCCTTGAGCATGCATAAGATTTTTTACCGGCACTGGATTCGCAGCAATGAATAGAGTATCACAAGCTGTTTTCCAAAGTTCTGCTTCAGCAGAAGATAATTTTCCTTCCAGAGTTTTAACAACGTAAGCACGAGTTTCAGAAGGCCATGAGTTTGAGGCCACTGAAACAAGTCCCACACAACCGTGTGGTTTGAAATCAGGAACCATTCCATCATCACCTGAATACATGCGCGCTTTTGGAGCGGCAGCATGATATTTTGCAAAATCTTCCGGAGAGCCTGATGCTTCTTTGATCGCCCAGAAGTTTTTGTGATCTTTTAGATTTTCGATCGCTTTAAAATTCATCTTCACACCAGTTCGTCCTGGCACGTTGTAAAGCATGCAAGGTTTAACTGCTAAATCGAGAATAGATTTAAACCATTCCGTTTGTCCGAACTCTCCTGGTTTTGCATAAAGCGGAGTCACGACAAGATAAGCATCGAGGGGAAGAGTGTTCAGGTATTTTACATATTCTAGTGTTTCTTTTTGATTGAAACCGCCGATTCCTGTCATAACCGGAACGGAGAGTTTTAAATTTAAACCGAACTCGAGAACTTTTTTGCATTCATCTTTTGAAAGGTTCAAAGCTTCGCCAGTTGAACCCAGAATGACGACGCCGTTTTTAGCTGCTTCTTGAGCTTTAAGAATTTTTTCGAATGAAGCGAAGTCGACAGTTGCATCTTCATTCATTGGAGTCACGATGGCCGTCCACAATGGATAGTCGTTAAGATTTTTCATAGTGATAATTCCTTTTTAACAATGTCCTGGAAGAGGTGTAGTCCTTCAGGAAAGTTTTTATCTTTAAAAATTTTATTGGCCGCAAACAAGGCGCCTTCAGCAAATATCTTGCGATCGAGAGCTTCGTGTTTGAGGGTTATTTCTTCGGTTTGAGTTTTAAGCTTGAGTTCATGAATGCCAATGACATCGCCAATGCGTTCGCTTGTAATATCAAAATCATGCCCCGTCCATTCTTTCCATGAGAGTGCAGTTCCCGAGGGAGCATCCAGTTTTTTTGTATGATGAATTTCATTAAGTGAAAATTCATAATTGCTGAGAATTTTTTTAGCTTCGGCCATAATGAAAATCATTTGCTGGACGAGATTCATGCCGAGTGAAAAATTAGTAGCGTGAATCCAGCGGCATTTGTTGGCAATTAATTTTTCATTAAACTGCGCAGGCCATTTGTATCCCGTTGATCCCGTCACAACAGGAATGCGCGATTCAATTAAGAGAGGAACATAATCACCGAACACTTCGCCGGAAAAAAACGAAATGATCACATCGTGACCTTTTAATTTTTCGAGTGTCGGAATATTTTTGGAATCGAAAACGGTATGGGGAATTTTTTGTTCCTGAAGTATCTCCAGAACTTTACCACCAGTTTTTCCTTTTCCGAGCAATGCGATTTTCATTAAAAATTCCTAGTGAATAAATGTGCGGTGAAGACGTTTAATCGCTTCCGCACCTTGCGAGCTATCAACGATAAAACAGAAGTTGTGTTTACTTGCTCCCAAACAAATCATGCGAACATTGATGTCGCTGATGGATTCAAAGATTTTTTTTGCAAGCCCAGGAGTATGGTTGATGTTGTTTCCGATCAACGAAACGAGTGAAAGGTTTTCTTCCACCTGAACAACGGCCAATTTCTCCAGGTCACTGATAAGCTCTTTATTAAGTAAAGTCGAATCATCGAGCGTCAATGAAACGGAGATTTCGCTGGTCGTAATCGCATCAATAGAAACTTTATGATCGTTAAAAATTTTGAAAATTTGATACAAGAATCCGTGGGAATATAACATTTCCGGTGTCGAGAGCGTGACCAACACTTGATTTTTTCTCAGTGCCATCGCGCGCACTAAAGGAGCGTCATCAACTTCTCTTTTGATAAAAGTTCCACCGCCGTTGGGTTCAAAACTCGATCCGACAAAAACAGGAATTTGCGCTCTGATGGCCGGCATAAGTGTCGCAGGATGCAGAATCTTCGCTCCAAACGTTGCGAGTTCAGAAGCTTCTTTAAATGAAATTTCCGGAATAGGTTTTGCGTCCGGGCATAGGCGTGGGTCAGTGGTGGCAATGCCCGCAACATCCGTCCAAATCTCCAGAAGATCAGCGTGGATTCCTTCGGCGAGAATAGCGGCCGAATAATCACTTCCGCCACGTCCAAGAGTGGTCGTCATGCCTTCTGCAGTTTTTCCAATGAATCCCTGAGTGATATAAAGAGATTTATCGTGTCTGATTGCACCTAAACGTTTTTCACAAGCGGCCATGATCGCCGAAGTTTGTGGACGGGCCTTGCCGTATTGATTGTCAGTTACCAAAACGTCACGAACGTCGAGAAATTTGGCTTCTAAATCAACTTTCTCAGAACTCAAAGTATTTTCCATTGCTTGAGTAAAAAGTAGAGAAGAGAGTCGCTCACCAAAAGATTGCATCGAATCGAGTGCTTTAGCAGAACAATCTTTAAGTAAATGAATTCCTCTCGACATCGATTCGAGTTCTTCTAAAAGTCCACGCAACTCGTGCAAACGATTTTCGCTTAAGCGCAGGTCATTAGCTATTTTTAGGTGTTTGTCCTGAATTTTTTTGATAATGATTGAAGAGTTTTCCCACGTGCTTTTTTCGGCCGTGCGGGCAAGTTCGATTAAATCGTTTGTAGTTCCCGAGGTGGCGGATACAACAACGAGTTTTGCTCCTCTCTGGATACTGACATGTGCACTTCTCAGCATGCATTCAGCATCGCCCATAGAAGTTCCACCGAATTTGGCAACGATAAGCTTTTGAGACATTTTTGATTCCTTTTGCGAAAAATTGTCTTTGCCAAGGTAGTGTAAAAGATAAAAAATCTAGTGGAAACTAATATTCCATAACAGTAGTGGGGAAAATATATGATGAAATTAGGAATTGTTGGCTGGAGAGGGATGGTAGGTCAAGTTCTCATGGAGCGAATGATGGGCGAGGGAGATCTTTCGCTTTTTCATACGACGTTTTTTTCCACAAGTAATCCGGGTGGATCCCATCCGTTTGTAGGAGCAGCTAACGAAATTGATCCCATTTTAAAAGATGCTTACAATCTCGATGAATTGGGAAAAATGGATGTCATTGTGACTTGCCAGGGTGGCGAGTACACCAAAAAAATGCACCAAAAATTAAAAGACGACGGCTTCAAAGGTTATTGGATTGATGCTGCTTCGACGTTGCGTATGCATGATGAAAGTACAATCATTCTTGATCCCGTCAATCTTCACGTGATTAAAGATGCTCTTAAACAAGGGAAAAAAGAATTTATTGGCGGGAACTGTACCGTCTCTTTAATGCTTTTAGCTCTCGGCGGTCTTTTTAAGGCCGATCATGTCGAGTGGATTTCATCGATGACTTATCAAGCGGCCTCTGGTGGTGGTGCCCGCCATATGAATGAACTTCTTGCGCAGATGAAATTTGTCACTGATCGAGTTATGCCTCACGGGGAAGCAAGTCTTTCTGAGCGCATCTTGGCCGTTGAAAAAGATGTTATTCACCATATGAAGGATAAACATTTTCCTAAAGATCAATTCGGGCATCCTTTAGCGTGCAACCTGCTTCCATGGATTGATTCAGAGTGGGAGCACGGACAAAGTAAAGAAGAATGGAAGGCGTGTGCTGAGGGAAATAAAATTCTGCAAACATCAAAACGCATTCCGATCGATGGAACGTGTGTACGTGTTTCATCAATGCGCTGTCATGCTCAAGGTCTTACCGTAAAACTGAAAAAAAATATTCCGATCAACGAAATCGAAATGCTCCTTTCAGAACATAATCCGTGGACTAAAGTTGTGGCCAACAATAAACCAGACACGCTTCAGTTCCTGACTCCGGAATTTGCGAGTGGAAAACTGACTATTCCAGTTGGGCGCCTTCGCAAGATGAATCTAGGTGATGAATATCTGAATGCTTTCACGGTTGGAGATCAGCTTCTTTGGGGAGCGGCCGAGCCTTTAAGAAGAATGCTTCATATTTTGCTGGATCATAAGGCCTAAAATTTTCCACCTACTTGAGTGAAATCCATCCTTCCTTTACACTTTTGTGAAGGGAGGAGTTCAGGATGAATTCAAGAGTTTCAAAGTCGTGCCTTTTGGCATTAGTGGTTCTCTCATTTGGTTGTTCAAGCAATAAACTGCGAAGACCTGCTGGTGCTGGCGATGAACTTACCCTTAGTGATGTTTTAGATAACACTCTCGCCGTCAATAAATCTTTAATCTCAAACGGACATTATCAATGTAAAGACCGTTATCAGGCCGTTTATCAACAGCTTTATTCACTGGCCGGCGATACGGCCTACCAGGATCTCAATAACGTCGAATCGATTGATCAGGACATCCAAGCGTCTTGGGAAGCTCGACTAGCGATGAAAGAGGCCTTCCGTGATTTTAAAATAACAAATGAAAATGATGAGGCCTGTTTAAAAAGTGCAAGCGATGTATTGCGTGGTCTTCGCTATGTGGAAGATTACCTGATTGAAATTCGTCAAACTCGCATTCAATATCCTCAGGAAGAATATCAATCCCTCAAAGGTGAATTTCCTTATCTACTCGTGAACCCAAAATACGCGAATGAATTTCAATCGTCGAAAGATCTACGTTCAGGAGATGTGATTCTCTCACGCGGAAATGCTTATTCATCAGCGGCGATTGCCCGCATTGGAAGCAACGATTATCAATTTTCGCATTTAAGTTTTGTTTATGGCGATCCTGACACGAAAGAGCTTTATACCACTGAGGCGCATATTGAAATTGGAAGTGTGACGGCACCGATGTCAGCGCATTTAGATGATAACAACGCTCGCGAAGCTGTCTTTCGTTTTCATGAGCCAGATCAAGCGCGCCAGGCTTCAGAAGCGATTTTTAATCGTGTAAAAAAACAACAAGCAACGGGAAAAAATATTGAATACGACTTTTCAATGAACGTCGATGATGATTCTCGTCTCTTCTGTTCGGAAATCGTTTCAACTGGATTTAAAATGATTGGTGATTCAAGCATCCCAAAATTTAAATCAAAATTTACAGCGGGAATGATTCCTTTTCTTTCTGATATCGGTGTTAATGCCACACCTGAAAACATTAAAACGCTCTCGACATTCTCTCCTGGTGATATTCAGTTTGATCCGCGCTTTGATATTGTTGCTGAGTGGAGAAATCCTAAAAAGATGGAAGATTCGCGTACAAAAGATTTCATCCTGACAAAACTTTTTGAAAAAATGGAGCAGGAGAATTATCGATTCGATTCAACAATTAAAATGGAACTTGAATCGCGTGCGATCTGGTTAATGAGAAGAACACCGCTTGTACGAAAGTTTCTTGCGGAGAAATTGCCGCTGAATATGAATCCAAAACAACTGCAGATTTTCATGCTGCTCGATAAAATTGGTGAAGCAATTCAAAAAGAAGTTGAAGTGGCCTCACTTGATTACAATAGACCACTGACGCCGAAAGAAATCTATGATACGGTCGACGCGTATTGGGCGAAGGATGCTTCTCTCTTTAAGAAATTAAAGAAAGGGCAAGACGTAGCGAAACCCGCTTTCCACCAGTACTTTCACCCTTAAAAAAGGCCGTATGCCGTGAAAGACATTCTCAAATTAGCTCTTCTTGAACTAAAGCGCGGACGTTTTGTTCTTGTTTGTGATGATAAAGATCGTGAGGATGAAGCAGATCTTATTATGGCAGCTGAATTCGTAGATTCCTCACATGTTAACTTCATGATCAACAATGGTCGCGGCTTAATTTGTGTTCCTATGACGGCCAAAAAAGCAGAGAGCATGAAACTTGATCTCTTGGTTCCAGAAAATAAGGTATCTATGTAAGTGGCCTTCACGATTTCTGTCGATGCTAAAGTGGTAAATCATACTGGGATTTAATCACGCGATCGCGCAACAACGATAAAACTTTTAAGTGACAAAAACGCCACTCGCAATGACTTTGCAGCTCCTGGACATATCTTTCCTTTGATTGCTCATCCAGGGGGATTAAAAACGCGTGCAGGACACACTGAAGCCTCTGTAGAGCTTATGAAACTCGCGGGCCTAACCGAAGTTGCTGTTCTTTGTGAAACGCTTGATAGAGAAGGGGAGCCGCTTAAGGGTGAAAAACTCGAAGCATTCGCTCGCGAACACAAGATTCCTCTCATTTCCATCAAAGAAATTCTCGAGACTATTTAGAATTGAAACTATTCAGGTAAGCGTGAAGCGCTGGAATGTCGTCTTTCAACTGAGGAAAGTCCGGCATCTGATCTGATTTACGCTTTGGTGTATATCCCGCAGGATATTCACGACGAAGAATTCTTGCTTCAAGTAGTTCTAAACTTGATCCTGCAATATCAGGCCCGATACTTCCCGCGATTGTTGGATCAGGGTTATGACAAGCGATACAGTTAGCGAGATATGTCGCCTTCCCGCGTTTCGCAAGGTCACTCAGTGGAGCTGATGGTTGTTCAGCGTTTTTTTGGCAAGATTGGAGCGAAAGGAGCGCTACGAATAGCGCCCCTAATTTTAAATTCGTTTTCATTACTATTTAATCAACATCTCGATTACAACGTAAAGAATAGCAGTCAAAACGATACCCATGTGAGTAACGCCCATGATTGATGTGATTTTTACGTTTTCGTTTTTACCTTTAATAGCGTTTAGTTCAAGAAGACCGATGATAAGTGCGAGTACTAGAGCAAGAACTTTTCCATTGTACTCAGGGTTTACTTGAGCTGGAAGGTGAGAAGCTGCTCCCATGAAAAAAAGCATTGGTACTGAGAAAAGTGTGTTGTGGCGAGAAGCTACACCAGCACGTGCTCCAGCTGCTGCCGCTTCCGGAAGAGCTGCTCCGCCTGCAGCGACTTGAGTTGCTGAAGCGATAACGATTTTTTGGTTAGGCCAGATGATGAGCCATACGTTTAAGAACATGATTGTTCCAAGAGTTGCACCTGTTGCGATGAATGCCCACCAAGAAGTGTTGAACATTTCTGAACCAAATGCGTGTCCTTTTAATCCAAGAAGCACAACACCAGTTAGGAATGTGAAAAGAGCTCCGAAACGGAACCATTTTAGCGCGCGAGGAACAAGAGTTCTCACCGCTACACCACGAGATGATTTAATTTTTTCGTCAGCGTCTAGTTCTTTGAACCATTCACCTTGAACAAAGTTGAAGTAATAAAGCATTCCAATCCAAACAACGCCCGCGAAGTAGTGACCCCAGCGAAATAGCATCTCTAATCCAGAATTTGAGAATAGTGACATAGATTGACCTCCGGTCTAGAAAAAATGAGTAAGTCCTTTGATTCAAAAGGATAGGGGTAATTCTGTCAATTATTTAATGATATGGAACAGGTTCTTAACATCTAAAAATGTAGATCGTAGATTCCTTGCAGTTTTTTAAAAAATAAAAAAGTAAGGACTGTTAAATATAAGAACGGATAACGCGAATAAAATCTTCTGGGACAAATGGTTTTGTGACGAAATCATCCATGCCCGTAAGTTTTAGATCTTGAGTAACATCAGTCATAACATCGGCCGAGAGACCAATGATCGGAATGTGTTTATTGAAATGTCTAATGAGAGCTGTGGCCTCAAATCCACCCATGATAGGCATGTGGAGATCCATGAGAACTAGCGAGTAAGAGTTTGCTTTAACTTTTTCCACGGCCTCGACACCGTTGACTGCGATATCAACCGAAAGATTCCATCGTTCGAGAAATTTTTTAGTCACAAAAATATTAACGTCGTTATCTTCAACGAGCAGAACATGTTGTCCGGTAAAGAGATCTTTGTTTTCCTCTCTTTTTTCCAAGTGCTCGTTGGTAAGTAATTTTTTTTCTTCTTGAGAGGGGAGAGTGAAGTTAAGCGAATAAGAAAATGTAGAGCCAACTCCAGGTGCTGATTGAAGCGAAAGATGGCCTTTTTGAATTTCAATTAAACGCTTACTCATGGCCAGCCCCAGACCTGTTCCACCCTATTTGCGAGTGTGATCACTTTCGGCCTGAGTAAATTCTTTAAAAATGAAGGCCTGTTTTTGCGGATCAATTCCAATTCCCGTATCAATAATGTTGAAACGAATCTGACAATGATCTTCATTTTTCGAAACTAAACGAACATCAAGCTCAACGCTTCCATCATGTGTGAATTTAACAGCGTTACTCAAAAAATTGTGCAGGATTTGCGAATTACGATATTCATCACCAACTACCCATTCAGGTATATTGTCATCAAATTTTAATTGAAGCTGAATATTTTTCGATGCCGCTTTTGGCCCGTAAATTTTTAAAATATTTTCACATAAAAATTTAAGAGAAAAGGCCTTTTTCTCCAGGTTCATTTTTCCGGCTTCAATTTTATTATAATCAAGGACACCGTTCACAACGTGAAGCAGATTATCAGCGCTGTATTTGATAGTTTTCAAATCTTCTTTAATTGTGAGTTCAGGATTACCATCTAAAATGACATCGATCATTCCAATAACTCCGTTAAGTGGAGTGCGAATTTCGTGGCTCATTGTCGAAAGAAATTCTGTTTTTGCTCTGGCCGCATCTTCTGCGAGTTCCTTTGATTTGATGAGGTTCGTTTCAATTTTTTTTCTTTCAGAAATATCGCGAACCACGGCCTGATAAAGAAAACGGTCTTTAAAGGCGAGATAATGAAGATGAACTTCAGCAACAAAAGGAACTTCATTTCTTAAGCAGTGACATTCAAAGGCAATCATTTGATGAAGTTTAACTTCCTTCATTTTTTTCTCAAAAAAATCGCGATCAGAATCATCGATAAAGAGGGAAGGGACGTGCTCCATCATCATTTCTTTTTTAGTAAATTTTCCAAATACAGAAAGGCTTTCAGGATTACAGTCCAAAATTCGATGTTCGTTGAAAAGTAATACAGCATCACTTGAATTGTTAAAAAGACCTTTAAATTTTTCTTCTGATTCGCTGAGCTCGCGAGTTTTAAGATCCGCGATTTTTTGCGCCTTGATGTTGAGCATGCGAAGGTTGAGAATAAATCCCGTTACAACGAGAGAGAAAATCGCACCAACTAAGACAAAAAATGAGTTTTGAGAGTTATGCAGAGATATGAATCGAGTCGTTTCGTTCCAATAAATCGTCAGCTGTTGTCCAGAGACATCGACAATACTAATTTTTCGTTCGTTGAACTTTTCATCTTTTCTAAATCTCGGATCGATAATTTTGCGATAAAGGAGATTTTCAGATGAGAGATTTTTCCCTGAATAAACATCGATATCAATATTCTGGAAGCCATTATCAATAATGGATGAAAGTATTTTACTCAATTCTACACTCGATAAAACCCATCCCGTGAACACGGCCTTCTTAAAAACTGGCATGACAATGAATGAAATTTTAACTCTTTCAGGACCAATCTGCCTGGGCACTGGTTTCGTCATAACGAGTTTGCTTGAATCCATGGATTCATTCATGGCCTCTGCAATGATCGGATTAGTTAAAAGATTACGGTCTTTGAATAAGAGTGCTTCTGGATTTTTTTGATCATAAAAAAAGAGATCTTTTTGCTTAGAATTTGCAGGGAAAATTAAACTGATAGATCGGATTCCGTCATGAGCACGAACTAATGAAATGGAATTTACATATTCTTCCCATTCACGTTGATCGACTTCTTGAGATGAAGACACAAATCCGGCGACGCCATGAAGAGCATTATTATAAAAAACCATTTTTTCTGAGAGGCGATTTCCAAAATCAGAGATGGTGCTGTTGAGATTTTTTTCGTCATTAATATCTTTTTGAATGTGATAATAGTAGTAAACGCTGCCTGTAAGAATCCAAAAACTAACAAGCGGTAAAATCGCTGCCTTCATAAGGCCCGTTTTTTTAAATCCTTCGATTGCCATTGCCGTTGCGGCCAGGGCAAAAAGGAAAAATTGCATACTAGTTAAATTTTCGTGATAAATGCCCGCTGAAAATGGCCCCGAGTGGATTAATTGAAAATAGTTCAACATCAAAGCGACAGCTATGAGTGAATAAAAAATACTGCGGCTGGTTCCCACCAAGGCCGGCAATAACATCGTGACAAAAATCGCAAAAATATACGGATTTAACGGCTCGAATTGGAAAAAATACGTGAAAAACGCCGCCAATATGGGCGCCAAAATATCCATAAAATGCAGATCAAATCGAGAGTCATTTTCAGCGGCTTTTAAATGTGAATAAATGAAGGCCGGCAAAAAGATGAAGGCGCCTAAAACATCGCCCGTATACCAGGACATCCAATTGGCAAAATAAGTTGATTCTGGAATATGCCCGTAATACAGCAAACTCGTTACACCAATCATGGCGGATATGACGGGTGCTAAAAACGAAATCATGGCGATTAAAATAAGATCTGATTGAAAATCAAAATTATCTTCAATCGTTTTTTTGAACGAATGATACAGATAATATCCGACATAAGCTTCAGAAAAACTGGCCAGCGCGCTGATGATATTTTGATCCAGTGGATATCCCAATTGATGGCCGTAAATCATTTTTCCGATGAACAAGGCCGGCGTAAGTCTTAGTCCAAAATGGATCAAAAGCGCGATCGAAAATCCCGTCGGGATGTAGAAAACGGAAACGTTGTTATGAATGCGCGTGAACTGCATGGACGCATAAGCGAGCCCATAATAAAGCAAACTCATGAACGCGATCATGAGGATGTCTCTGAACAGTGAAGATTTGGAAGCGTTTTGATCCATATCCACGGTCATTTTTGCCCTAAAACTGTCTACCCTATAATGGAAGTTATCGGGTAGAGCGGGTAAAGATCCGAGTTGACTCATTGGATATGTAACCCAATGCCTTTTCTGAAGATTTGTTAACTCAAGTCAATATCCCAATCTTCACAGGAGGCCTTTTTGAATTCAACTTCGCCCTATAATAATCTTAATAAGTATAAGTCTAAATGCGCCTTCCCGAAATGTAACCGAAATTTTAGAATTCGAAATGGGCCATAAAACACATTGAACTTAAAAAGCCTATCTGAAACATATTCAGAACAAGCTGTGAGGCATTTATGGGTTATCTTGGGCGCGATATGTTCAAAGTAAATATGCAGATGCTTCGCTCATTGAGGTGAATCGATGTTTAGAAAATTTGCTTGGATTTTAACTTTTCACAGATGATTACGCCTGGACAGAAAATAGAACGGCTTCTGGAAATAATTCGGATGAGGTTTTATTAGCGATTATGGAGTTATAACAGCTAAAACTCCCCTTTTCGTTTTGTCATTTTATTCTGAAAATGGAATTGAATTTTAAATCATACGATGTATCTATATTTCCTGTAAAAAAGATTATTGATTTCATTCGCCCTATATCTTAAAATAGAACGATAATTGCCACTTGGATCAGAAAAATTAGACGACTTTCGAGAGAATTTTGGAAGTGAATATTTTGAAGGTCATCTATAAGCTTTATCTGAACAACCTCTATAACTTCTTTGTTCCTCAGTTTAAGCTCATTAAAATGGTTCGAGTTGTGTCTAAAAAACTTCAAAAAATATGATCTGCCTAATACGCCATACCAACGCCTTTTGGAGTCCCTTATTTAACTGTGGCAATAGGAAGATTTTAGGTGCAAATATCAGCCTTTAAATTCCACAGAACTTAGAGAAAAATTATGAAAAGCAAAAGCTCATGTAAAAGCCTAGACAGTATATTGAGGCACTTTAAAAAAATAATATTCTAAAGCGACTATGCACATATACTTAATTTTATTCATCTCCTGTTAGTTTTTTCTGTTATTTATAAATTAAAATATTTACTGAGGGTTAAAATTGGTAAATCTATTTTTAATCAATATTCTGAAATGGCGTGGAAATTATGAAAATTGAATATGACTTGCTTGAGAAAAAATTTAATTCAAAATATAGAGTGTTTGCTTTTGTTGTTTTAGTTTCGTATTTTGTGTTTGTAATAGGATTTTTAAAAAATGATTATTATAATCTTTCATTTTTTATACCTTTAATTTTATTTCTTCCATATATTCCAAACTATTTTTTTTTAAAAAAGATAAAATGTCCCTACTGTCTCAAGAATTACTTCATTCCATTTTTTGCAAGCAAAGAGGATATCAAATCCCTTTTAAAATCAGATCCCAAATGTGTGAACTGCCACAATGAAGTTGAAATAATTTCTGAATATAAAAGCATGTATTAATAAAAGTGATCTTAATCTTAATAAACTTTAAGCAATGAGGTACGTATGTTATCTGCTTTTAAAGTCTTATACTCTTCACTTCTTTTTTTAATAATGTCAGCAGCTTTGGCTGAAAATCATGAGGAAAAAAACTTTCAAATTTCAAGGCAGATTAAGGAAAACAATGAAAAGATATTCAACTTAAGATCAAAACTCAAAAGCAGAAACATAAAAGACAGCGAAAAAAAGCAACTTCAAAAAATGAAAGACAATCTTTCTTTGGAAAACTTTAAAAATCGTATCGATCAAAAAAGTGAACAAAGGAAAGCTAGATACGATCATGCAACGATGCATAGAAAAATTGAGTTAAAATATTCACCAAGGGGGATCTGTAAAAACCCATGTGTTGTAAATTTAGAAGCAGTTCTTGATAAAAAATCAAAGACGCAAATTAGTAAATATATTTTTTATATTAACGACAAACCAATAGAATCTCAATCTTCAAAATTAACAACAACCATATTTTTTGCAAAAAGTATGTTGACCGACAAACAAAAAAAACTTCTAACAAAAAACATCCCACTACACAAAATTTTTGAACTTAGAGTTGAAGGAATTATTTCCGAAACCAAAATGCTTCAATCTGAGATAAAAAAATTAGTCTTAAAATCACTCCCAAACAATCTAACAAACATAGAGCTAATTACAAACAATATATTGCCTTATAACAAAATTCTAATTTCTACTACTGGAATAACTACCACAAAACTTCAAGGCACGATTAATAATATCCCACTCTCTTTTGAGATCGATCCGACTATTGGGAGTTCTCAAGTCCTGTATACATTAATGCCCTATTTTCCCGCAGGGAACTACAAGCTTAATATTTCAAACTTCAGTCTGGATATCTTAGTGAATCAAATGCCAACGGTTTCCAATCCAGTCGAATATGTTAACAACTTAAGCAACAATGCTATAAATCTTGGCTCCGTCATTACAGACGGCGATCGCTTTAAAAACATTTTAAGCAATGATGGAATTACTTTGTTTTCAAAATATAATGAGGTTGTTACCGCTTTTGATAATTACATCAAAAATGAAGCAACTCTTAGTGAGATTCAAGAAATAGCCAACATAATCAACTCTAGTACGCTTGGCGATAGTAATGTCTATTTTTTTGTAAAGAACGATCGTAGATCTATACAAGATTTTCTAACCCTTCCAAAAAACAATGAGATCATCTCTAAAATAATTGCCGTTTTTATTGAAGATTCTTATGCTCAAGAGTCTCCGCAAAATGCTCTTAAAAATTTACTCGTATCAAAAATTAATGCTGCCATAGAAACTTCTTTGACTTTGTCATTTAATACAATAATCGATGGTGTAATTAATAAGTGTTTTGTGTCTAAAGGAAGAAATATTCCATCCGGCTTTGTTACATCTGAAAAATATATTACAGCTTTATTTAAAACATCCGCGGGTGCAATAATCGCAAACCAAGCATGGGGTGCTTACGCTTATTATTCAGCCATAAGTGCAGCACAAGCGCTTGTTGTTCTAATTGGCAATGACTGTGAAGGAGATTCTACAATAATCCCTAAACTTGTGATTCAATCACAACCATTATTTCCAATTAAACCCGGAGAATCTTTTCAGTACGATATAAAATGTGATGTTGGCGATTCAAGATATTATTCACCTGGGTCAATATTAACTAGAGTTACAAGTAAGTTTGATTATGTTTCAGACGAGCTAAAAGAAACTGGTGATTTAATAGTACGTGACAAACTTGTCCATAGTTGTTCGGGATTTGGTCTAGATGCAATCAAGGACAAGCATAAAATATTTTGTAACACAAATTTATTAAATGAAACTACGTTTTATCAACAAAATAGTGACCAGTATGAAACAGTTAATCCCTCTCTATGCAATGGAAGTAACGAATCTTATGATGTCGGAACTTACCTAATAAGTAGTCCTGATTTATCTTGTAATTTCGTAAACAACGAAAACAATGTAAATATTTTAGGTGAGAAAGTATATGCCAATCAATTGGTATTTGACCTCTCTAAAGAAATGCATTGTCCGCTGAAACCAAAAGCGATAATTAACTACACAAAAAATAATCTTACAATAAATTTTGATTCCACTGATCCTGAAGAATCAGATGTATCAGACTTAACTTATAAATGGGATTTTGGCGATGGAAAGTCACTCTCCACACAATCAAAAACTTTTTCTCACACCTATGATCAAGCTGGAACTTATAGTGTTTCTTTAATTGTGACTGATGCAAATGGGGCGAGTGATTCAATTCGAGCAGTGATTAATGTAACAGCTGGTGAAGTAAACTTAATTATATGCACATCTGCGCTACCAGTTTATACTATGAATTTTTCTTTAAGCACAGGAGATTCTTTTTCATTAACCAATCCCAATGGTTACAGTAATGTAATTTACCCTTGTAAAGAATTAACTGTTGATGAGAATATTCAAATAAATGTTTCCGTAACTTTATCAGGTACTCAGCCAGGAATTCCGCTGTTACCTTATTCAGGATCATTTAATTCGGGTGTAGGCTACAAGGTCTGGTCCATAGGGATCGGCTATTTAGAAGATGGAACTTCAGCGTGGATCCCAGTTACTTATTAATAATTATGTTTTCAAATTATTTTAAAATTCCCTTCTAAACGAATGGCCCAATCTTAAGAAGTTGGGCCGTTTGATACGAAGAGTACATTGCCGTTATTTCTTCAATGTAAAGTCAAGATTTAACTCGCTTTGGGAATATATTTTTCCAGTGCGTATGTAATTTTATCTTCGAATTCATTGAAATCGAACGGCTTGATAATGTGATCTTTTACGCCGTAACGAAGCAACGTCATAATGTCGTCAACATCATCGCGGCCGGTGATGACGATTGTGAGGGCCGAATCGTTTTTTAAATGTTTGGCGCGAACATCGCTTTTATTAAACTCTAGAAGATCAAGACAAGTCCCATCATCCAGGTTCCAGTCTAATAAGAGCATGTCATAACGGTTTTCAGCGAGCTTTTTGCGGGCCTCAGCGAGACTTAAACACAAATCAAAACGAGCATGTTCCATTTGTCCAAGGTGCATAGAAATAAGTTCTAAAACATCTGGCTGATTATCCAGCACGAGAACATTATAATTTTTTGGAATGGCCGTTTTTTGGCGCTTTTCAACTGTCGCTTTAAATCTCTCCCCGATTCCTGCATTAAATGAAAATCGATCCATAATTAAATCCGCACCAATTTCTAAAGCGCATGGATTCACTTTGGAGAGTTCATCTACCATGAGGGCCGTGACTGAACGTTTGTATTTTTTAGAATTTTTTATTTTCTTGATGAAATCATATGATGAACATTCGTTAAAATTTTCTTCGACAACGAATGCATCGACTTTAGGATGAATCGCGAGTTCTTTTAAGAACTGATCAAATGAATAATTAAAAACGAAATGAATATCCATCGAACCAATCACGATTTTTTGGGCCAGCGCTTGCGCTGTTTGCGGATCATTGAAACAAAAGGCGATAACCATTTTTTCTGATGACATACTTCCCTACCCCTAAAAATTTTCCTAGTTACATTTTACTTGGGAATCTTATCGTACAGTGTACAATTTCAATTAAGATGATTCCTTCACGAAAACATTCGAACCAACTAAAAGTTATCGACTCTCCACGAGCTTTTAACTCTAAATTGGAATATGAATTCTTCAGTAATTTCGAATCAGTTCACACCAGAAAATCCTATAGGCATGACATAGGTCAGCTTTTTGAATTTCTCGCCGACAATTTCTCGGATGTGAAATCTTATTCACAAATAGAACGCGTACATATCGTTGCCTTCAGAAATTGGCTAACCGACAATTCGCAGGCACCAAAAACTGTAAACAGAAAACTCGCAGCGAACTCCAGTTTTTTTGATTTTCTCATTGAGAAAGGGATGATTGAATTCAATCCATGTTCATCAATAAAACGTCCACGCCAGGAAGTAATTCAACCGACAAACGACGTAAATGATGACGATATCTCAAGACTTCTCGCCCTAGTAGATGAATTACAAGGACCAGGTCTACTTCATAAGGCCGTGATCTATACACTCTTTACAACGGGTATACGTAAAGCAGAATTGATTAATCTAAGACGTAAACATTTTATCATTAAAGATGGTCATCATGTGATCGAAGTTCGCGCCAAAGGTGGAAAACATCTTGTCAAAGTTGTGCATCCAAAGTGTGCTGAAGTCATTTTGGAATACATTTCTTTCATCGAAATTGAAGGCGAAAAAATGCATCCTGAAGACTGGATTTTCAGACCTTCAAAAAATCCATTAGAGCCAACAAATATTATTAAGCCACTCAATCCAAAGTCGATCGATTACATCATCAAGACGTGGTGTAAAAAGGCCGGCATCCACCATCGCATATCTCCTCACTCTGCACGCGCGAGCTATATTGGCTCTGCCCTGGAAGCAGGAGTTGATCTTTATAAGGTCAGTAAAGATGTGGGACACGCCTCTGTGAAAACGACTGAAGAGTACAATAAACGCCGTCAAAAGCTCTCTGAAAGCCCTGTTTTTGGTCTAGGGTTCATGAATAAAGCTCCTAAGAAAGAATAGTGCCCATTCCCTGAGGCAGACCTATCTCTATAACCCCTCCCATTCTTAAGTTCTTATCAAAATAACCGACAAGAATGATACAATGAAAGGGTCTATGAAAACACCTCACATCCTGCTGCTTTTATCTTTTTCTTTATCTCTGTCTGCTTATTCAGCGGATGATAAAAAAGTTGAAAAAACTGACGTCTACGGCGGTGTCGCTAAAAATGAAACACTCGATAAACTTCTGGCCATTGATGGCGTGGGTGCGATTTACGAAGCTTGTAAGAAAAAACCAAACATGTCGCTTGATCAAATTCCTGATTGTATCTGGAAGGATGTCAGCGCCAAACCTGATCTTAAAAAGAAAGTTCAAGAAACATACGCTCAGGCCGTAAAAGGAAAAGATAGTAAAGGTCGAGCTCCCGCAAATGAAGGTGGCTCAGAAAATCTCACTGGCCGTACAGTTGCGATCAATACAGATTACACATCAGATCCAACGGTAAGAACGCTTACTGAATTTTTTGGATCTAAATTAGAAGAAGTCCTTCATTCTGAAGATTCAGGTAAAGGAAATGAAAGAAAGATCACTGCAGTTGAGCATTCTAAATTTATCGATCTCTATAAATCGCAAATGGGTAAATCGATCGTTAATGCGATGACCTCTTATTGTTTAAACACAAACGTTAATGACAGCAGTACAGATTGTCAGACAAAAGGTCTCTGTGATTACGATCCTAAAAAGTATAAAGATGACAATATCAAAAGTCTTAAGAGTGAAGATTTCTCGCAAGCAGGCAATAACAATAAATGGATGAAGTGTATCGCGGCCATTCCTAAGATTTGTTACGAAGGGGCAAAACCTGGTGATGCAACTCAGGCCTGTCTCGTTATGGATTTTGTAAAATCTGCCCGCAAGAGTCTTCTCCATGCTGAAAAACAAACAGAGTTTTACGATCAATTAGGTAAAGAAAAAACATACTCTATCGCCTCTAATTTCGCGGCTCCTGACCAAAAGAAATTCAATAACGATGAATTGATGGAAATCACTTCCGCGGATATGGAAAAGAAAGTTAAAGTCATGGGTGCTGATGGAAAGGAAAAAGAACAATCCGTAAAAGAAGTGAACGAAGCACTCGCGAAAGAAGCTGAAGCTTGCGTGGATGAGGCCACTCAAAAAATTAAAGACGAAGCAAGATGCAAGAAGTTCATCGACACAAATAAAGACGCTAATGAAAAAGCATTGGCAGAATTCGGTCTCGCCCAGGAAATTCAAGAAGAGCGCTTAAAAGAAACACTAAAAGATGAAAAGAGTGTTCAGGATTACCTCAAAGAAGAGGGATATACTGCTGAACAGGCCAGTGAAATGACGAAAGGTAAAACGCTGGAAGAGATTAAAAAAGAAATTCAAGAGCGCTTTAAGGCCGAAAAAGAGGCCATCATTAAAAGCATGACGGCCAAAATTGAAAAGAAAACTTCGGCCGAAGACGGAAAAGTCACTAACAGCGACAGTAAACTCGTCACCATCAAAAAAGAATTCGCCTCACGAACAAAAGATATGGGTGACTTGATTAAGTTCACCAACGTCGTTTCCTCATACCTGGGAATCGTGGATGAATCGACAAAGAAAGTTTCGCGAAATACCGCTTCCCTCTTTGCGGAAGTTAAAACGATGAAAGATGCGGAAAAAGAAGCCTACGAGCAAGCGCTTAAAAAAGCGAATCTATCCGATCAACAAAACAATACTCGCCTTAAAATCGAAGATATCAACGGACAGATTCTCAAATACAAGAATCAGCCGACAACTCCGGCCAAAAAACCTTAATTACAATTTTTTATCGAAAGTCTGAACGTAACGAGAATAAGTCACGGGCGGATTTGGATTGGCAGGTGTCGCTCCTGACGGACAAACTTTTTGTCTTTCAAAGCGCTCATCCATTCCCAAAATTTGTCCTGGAGATATGTTAAACTGCGTGCGAACAGTATAAGTATCGGCCGATTGAAAAGTTGAAACGTCACCATTAACGGTGAACGTTTTAAGCACGTATTGATCACCATCTTTGCGGGAAAACTCGACTTGTGTTTTCACGTTACCTGTAACAACCGTATTGTTAATCACTTCGTTGTTTTTGATTTTCGTGCAAAGTTGGGCCAGGTATCCCACCGTGTCCGTTTGAACGGATTTTACAAACAATTGGGTTGGATCATTAACTGCAAATTCTAAATTATTATTGAGGTCATAACGGAGAGTGGCCGCAATGTCGTTTTTTAATTAACGGGCCGCGCCGTCAGTATTAACTGTTTTAAATAGAAAATTATTTACAAAGATGCCGTTTAA